>NZ_BAAJYT010000064.1:0-19555 GCF_057541515.1 Acidovorax sp. KNOB132 | reverse complement strand
CGCGCCGGACGGCTACACGGTGCTCGTCACCACCAACACCACGCACGCCGCCAACGAGCACCTGTACAAAAAGCTGTCCTATGACCCGGTGAAGGATTTCGTGCCGGTCACCGGCCTGGGCAAGGGCGGCCAGGTGCTGGTGGTGAACGCCGCGGCGCCCTACAAGAACGTGGGCGAGCTGATCGCGGCGGCCAAGAAGAGCCCGGGCAAGCTCAGCTTTGGCAGCGGCAGTTCGTCCAGCCGCGTCGCGGGGGAGATGCTCAAGCAACTGGCCGGCGTGGACATCCTGCACGTGCCCTACAAGAGCAACCCCCTGGCCATCACCGACCTGCTGGGCGGGCAGATCGATCTGATGATCACCGACACCTCGACGGGCGTGCCGCAGATCAAGGCCGGCAAGCTGCGCGCGCTGGGCTATTCGACGAAAAAGCGCGGTGCGCAACTGCCCGACGTGCCCACCATCGAAGAGGCCGGCGTGAAGGGCTACGACATGGGCTACTGGTTCGCCGCCTACGTGCCTGCGGGCACGCCGGCCCCCGTGGTGGCGCGGCTCAACGAACTGCTTGGGCAGGCCACCAAGAGCGCGGCGGCCCAGTCGTTCTACGACATGGCGGGCTCCGAGGCCTGGACCACCACCTCCGACGAACTCGCGAAGTTCCAGGCCGCCGAAACCCAGAAATGGGGCCAGGTCATCAAGGCCGCGGGCATCCAGCCCGAATAGGTTCTCGCCCCCTCACGGCCCATCGGGCCGCGCCCTGAAGGCGCGCACGTCCCCGCCGCAGCGCACGGCGGGGTGGGCGCAGCCTTGCCCTGTACCGACGACAACACCCAAGAACCTTCCGGAGACAAGACCATGACATTCCCGTCCTTCGCGATTTCCCCGCTGGGTCGCCCCCGGCTGCGCGCCATGGCGCCCGTGCTGGCCGCAGCGCTGCTGGCCGCCTGCGGCGGCAGCGATTCCCCGCCCGCGGCCACCGCCCCGCAGATGCGCCTGTCCATCACGGCCACCGAGGACGTCGCGGGCACCTACGGCAGCGTGGGCGCCTACGAGAAACTGACCGGCACCCTGCGCGGCGAGGTCGATCCCGCCGACCCGCGCAATGCGGTGATCCAGGACCTGCAGCTGGCCCCCGTCAATGCGCGCGGCATGGTGGAGTACAGCGCCGACTTCGTGATGCTCAAGCCCAAGGACATGGCCCGCGCCAGCGGCGTGCTGCGCTACGACGCGCCCAACCGCGGCAACATCCTCACGCAGCCCAACCCGGCCGCGACGCCGGGCGATGCGGTGTACTTCGAGCGGGGCTACGTGATGCTGTATTCGGCCTGGCAGGGCGATGTGCCCAAGAGCACGCCCGCTCGCCTGACCGTGACGGTGCCCGTGGCCCGGAACCAGGACGGCAGCACCATCACCGGCCCGTACCGCACCGAACTCGTGCCCACGGCCGCTGTGGCTGCCATGGCGCTGCCGGGCGGCGTGTTCAACGGCACCATGATCCCGTACGAGCCCGCCAGCCTGGACAACACCCAACCCGGCTATTCGCTCACCCGCCGGCGCAACGAGACCGATGCGCGCGAGCCCGTGCCCTCGGGCCAGTGGAAGTTCGCCACCTGCGATGCGGCCGCCAACCCGTTCCCGGGCACGCCCAACCCGGCCAGCGTGTGCCTGCAGGGCGGCTTCGATCCGCAGTACCTGTACGAGCTGGTCTATGTGGCGAAAGACCCCAAGGTCATGGGCGTGGGCCTGGCGGCGCTGCGCGACACGGTGAGCTTTTTCCGCAGCGCGGCGGCCGATGCCGATGGCCGGGCCAACCCGGTCGCCGGCCGCATCCAGTCCACGCTGGGGCAGGGCACCTCGCAGTCGGGCAATGCGATGAAGACCTTCCTGCACCTGGGCTTCAACCAGTCGCTGCGCGGCGGCAAGGTGTTCGACGGCATGTTCGCCCACGTGGCCGCGCGCCAGACCCACATCAACACGCGCTTTGCCGTGCCGGGCGGCGGCGGTGGGCTGCGCACCGACCACACGGCCTTCGGCCAGACGGCGCCGCGCGGGCTGGACAAGGACTACAGCGACGAGGTGAGCGGCCGGCAGGGCGGCGTGATGAAGCGCTGCGCGGCCACCGACACCTGCCCGAAGTTCTTCCTGGGCCTGTCGGGCACCGAGTTCTGGCAGCTGCAGGGCTCGCCGGTGCTGACGGATGCCAACGGCCTGCGCGACCTCGCCCAGCCCGCCAATGCACGCATCTACTACTACGCCAGCACGCAGCACGGCGGCACGGGCGGCACCGAAAGCATCAGCTACGCGCCCACGCGCAATGTCTACCCGGCCGGCACGGTGGTGCACTTCACCGACACCTTCCGCGCGCTGTTCATCGCACTGGAAGACTGGGTGGTGCGCGGCACCGAGCCGCCGGCCAGCCAGGTGCCCAAAGTGGCCGACGGCACGCTGGTGCCGCCCGCGAAGCTCGTGTATCCGGCCATGCGGGGATTGACCTGGAGCGTGGGCGGCACGCCGACCGCCATCCCGGCGTTCGACTACCTGGCGCGCTACAACGGCTTCTCGCTACTGGATTTCGGGCCGCAGTACGTGCCGCAGGACGAGTCCGGCATCGCCACGCTGCAGCCCCCACGCGCCGTGGGCCGCGACTACGCCATCCTGGTGCCGCAGGTGGACCCGTCCACCGGCCTGGCCCGCGCCGGCATCCAGAGCGTGGAAGCGCGCGCCCCGCTGGGCACGAGCATCGAGTTCAACTACGTGGCCACGCCGGGCATCACCGATCTGTCCAACCTCACCGGCAGCTTCATTCCCTTCCACAAGACGCGCGCCGCGCGGCTGGCGGCGGGCGATGCGCGGCCGTCGTTGGAAGAGCGGTACGGCACGCAGGCCGGCTACGTGGCTGCTGTTACCCAGGCGGCCGATGCACTGGTGGCGGGGCGCCTGCTGCTGCGGCGCGATGCGGATGCGCTGGTGGCCAAGGCCAGGTCGTCTTCCGTGCTTCCCTGACGCGGAAGGATGGCGGGGCGGCGGTTTGAAAGAAAAAGTGCCGATGCCCTAGTCATCATTGCCTCTGTTGCTATTTATTTTATAGCAATCGGTAGCGGCGCCGTTGGACCCATCTCGGCACAGCGCGCCGGCCAGCGCGCCCACGGTGCGCAGGGCCTCGTCGAAGCGCGCCGCGGCCGGGTGGCCGCAGTTGATGCGCACGCAGTGCGAGAAGCGCCGGTCGGTGGAAAAGAGGTGCCCCGGCGCCAGGCCGATGCCCTGGCCCAGGGCCGCGCGGTGCAGGGCCAGGGCATCCACGGACTGGGGCAGCTCCACCCACAGGAAATACCCGCCGTCCGGCCGCGACACGCGCGTGCCGGGCGGAAAGTGCTCGGCGATCAGCGCCCGTGCACGCGCCTGCTGGCGCGCCAGCGTGCCGCGCAGCTGGCGCAGGTGCCGGTCGTAGCCGCCCTGGTCCAGGTATTCCGACAGCGCCTGCTGCGACGGCGTGGCGGTCGAGAGCGTGGTCATCAGTTTCAATCGCTGCACCGCGCCGGCGAAGCGGCCCGCGGCCACCCAGCCCACGCGGTAGCCGGGCGCCAGGCATTTGCTGAACGAGCTGCAGTGCAGCACCTGGCCCCCGGTGTCGAAGGCCTTGGCCGGCGGTGGGCGGCGCGGGGCGAAGTGCAGTTCGCCATACACGTCGTCCTCGATCAGCGGCACGCCGTGGCGGGCCAGCAGCGCCACCAGCGCCTCCTTGCGCTCCTCGGGCAGTGTGCTGCCCAGCGGGTTCTGGAACGTGGGCATCAGCCAGCAGGCCTTGACGGGGTGCGCATGCAGCGCGCGCTCCAGTGCGCCCAGGTCGATGCCTTCGCGCGGGTGGGTGGTGATCTCCACCGCGCGCAGCCGCAGCCGCTCCAGCGCCTGCAGCGCCGCATAGAAGGTGGGCGACTCCAGCACCACGATGTCGCCCGGCTGCGTGATGGCCTCCAGGCACAGGTTGAGCGCCTCCATCGCGCCGTTGGTGGTCACTATCTCGGCCGCATCCACCGCCATGCCGTGCAGGCCGTAGCGCAGCGCGATCTGCTGGCGCAGCCGCTCGTCGCCTGGCGCCAGGTGCTGCACGATGGCGGCCGGGTCCAGCCGGCGCATGCCGCTGGACAGGCAGCGCGCCAGCCGCGCCAGCGGAAAGAGTTCAGGGCCCGGAAACGCCGACCCGAGCGGCACCAGGTGCGGGTCGCGCGCCGATCCCAGCACGTCGAACACCAAGTCGCTGATCTCCACGCCGCGCGAGCCGTCGTGCGGCGCCGAAGGCTGGGGCTCGGCCGGGACGCGGTCCGTGGCGGACGGCTGCCGGTGGCTCACGTAGTAGCCCGAGCGCGGCCGCGCATGCACCAGGCCCTGCGCTTCCAGCAGGTCGTAGGCCGCGAACACGGTCGATGGGCTGATGCCCCGTGCCCGGCTGGTTTCCCGCACCGAGGGCATGCGATCGCCCGCGCGCAGGGCGCCGCTGTGGATCAACTGGGCGAGGGCGTCGGCGTGGCGTTCGTAGCGTTTCATGGACGGGAGCGGACCGGGGAGGGACGGACGGCGGCGGATGGGCCGTGGCGGTGTGGATGGCATGCAACTGATCCGTATTTTTAGCGGCAAACTGAATCTGTACTGTTTTGCCCGGGGTGCGTAGAGTCGCACATGGCAGACCTGCCGCATTCCCACGTCCGATCGGATCCCCCATGAATGAAACCGCATGCCGGGCCGGGCGCCTGGCTTTGTCGGCCCTTGTGTCGCTGTTCGCGCTGCTGACCACTGCGGGGCCAGCCGCCGCGGCGGCCCCTGCCGACGGGCCGGCTGCTCCCGGGCTGGGCGACCGCGTGCTGGCCTGCACCGCCTGCCACGGCCGGGAAGGGCGCGCCACCCAGGAGGGCTACTTTCCGCGCATCGCCGGCAAGCCGGCGGGCTACCTCTACCACCAGCTGCTCAATTTCCGGGACGGCCGCCGCAGCTATCCGCAAATGGCCTACCTGCTGGAGCACATGACCGACGACTATCTGCGCGAGATCGCCGCGCATTTCGCCGCGCTGGACCTGCCCTACGCGCCGCCGCCCCCGACCCAGGCGACTCCTGCGGCCCTGGAGCGCGGGCGCACGCTGGTGCGCCAGGGGGATGCGGCGCTGGGCATTCCGGCCTGCGTGCAGTGCCATGGGGCCGCCATGACCGGCGTGGCCCCGGCCATTCCCGGCCTGCTCGGATTGCCGCGCGACTACCTCAACAGCCAGATTGGCGCCTGGCAGACCGGCCAGCGGCGTGCCCAGGCGCCCGATTGCATGGCCCATGTGGCCCGCCAGCTGGCACCCGAAGACGTGAGTGCGGTCACTGCCTGGCTGTCCGCACAGGCCGTGCCCGCCGATGCTCGGCCTGCCGCTGCCTTGCCCGGCCGGCTGCCGATGCCCTGCGGCGGCGTGGCCGCTGCCGGCACGGGCGCATCGGGGGGCTTGCGATGAAGCGCGCGCTGAAAGGGCTGGCCGGCCTGGTGCTGCTGGGCGCCTTGGCGTGCGCCTTGGTGGTGTACCTGAACCTGCGCGGCGAAACGCCCTTGCCGCCGCAGGACGTGCCCCTGGCCCAGCCCGCGCCGCAGGCCGTGCCTCGCGGCGAATACCTGGCGCGTGCGGGCAATTGCATGTCGTGCCACACCGCGCAGGGCGGGGCGCCGTTTGCCGGAGGCCGGGGCGTGGAGACGCCGTTCGGCGTGGTGTTCGCCAGCAACCTCACGCCCGACGCCGAAACCGGCCTGGGGCGCTGGACAGCGGCGGAGTTCTGGCGCGCGATGCACCACGGCCGGTCTCGGGACGGCCGGCTGCTGTACCCCGCGTTTCCCTACCCCAACTACACCCACGTCACGCGCGAGGATTCCGACGCGATCTACGCCTACCTGCGCAGCCTGCCGGCCGTGCAGCGCACCAACACGCCGCATGCGCTGGCGTTCCCGTTCAGCACGCAAGCCGCGCTGGCCGGCTGGCGCGCACTGTTCTTCCGGCCCGGCACGCTGGCGCCCGATCCACAGCAGTCGGCCGAATGGAACCGGGGTGCCTACCTCGTGCAGGGCCTGGGCCATTGCGCGGCCTGCCACAGCCCGCGCAACGCCTTCGGCGCGACGAGCGAGTCGCAGGCGTTCCGCGGCGGGCTCATCCCGGTACAGAACTGGTATGCCCCGGCCCTCAACGCTGCCGCCGAGGCGGGTGTGGCCGGCTGGCCGCAGGAAGACGTGGTGGCGCTGTTGCGCACCGGCGTGGCGCCGCGCGGGTCGGTCACCGGGCCCATGGCCGAGGTGGTGTTCCGCAGCACCCAATACCTGAACGACGCCGACCTGGGTGCCATGGCGGTCTACCTGCGCGCGCTGCCCGCACACGAACGCCCGGCGCCGGCGGTGGGGGTGGCACCCCCGTCCGCTTCGGCCATGGAGCGGGGCGCTGCCGTGTATTCGCAACAATGCGCGCAATGCCACGGAGAGCGCGGCGAGGGCCGGCCTGGGGCGTTTCCCGCACTGGCAGGAAACCGCGCCGCGACCATGGAAAATCCGACCAATCTGGTGCGCATGGTGCTCCTGGGCGGTTACCCGCCCACCACGGCCGGCAACCCGCGTCCCTACGGCATGCCGCCGTTCCGTCACGTGCTGGGTGACGACGACGTGGCGGCGGTATCGACCTATGTTCGCAACGCCTGGGGCAACCGGGCGGCCAGTGTGGGTACGATGGACATCTACCGCGCCCGCGAGGGGCGCCATCCCTGAGCCCCATCCTTTCTTCCATGCACGAACCGGCCGCCTCTCCCGACATGTCCCTTTCCAGCGCGACCGCCGGCTGGTGGGTCGTCTGCCTGTGTGCCGGCTGGTGCGGTGCGTGCCGCGAATACCGGGCGGTGTTCGACACCGTGGCGCAAGCCCATCCGCAGGCCCGCTTCGTCTGGGTGGACATCGAAGACGAGGAAGACCTGGCCGGCGATCTGGACGTGGAAACCTTCCCGACCCTGCTCATCGCCGATCCGGCCGGCGCGCGCTTTCTCGGTCCGCTGCTGCCCCAGTCCGGAGTGCTTTCGCGGTTGCTCGACAGCCTGGCATCCCAGCCTCCGGCAGGGCGGGATCCACAGGCCCAGGCGCTGATCGAACGGGTGCGCGCAGCCCGTGGATAGCGGAGAACCGCCGGGTTTTCGCTCGCTCGCCGCAGGGGCAGCCGGTACGCCTGTGGCGCCAATGCAAATTGCATGCCGCCGCCTTTGCAAAGCGGCGCGCGACAGGCTACAATTGCATCTTCACGACCAAACGGGCGGGTACCTACCGCCCGTTTTTTTTTGGCCGTTCGCTTTTGGAGCTCGAAGCTGCCCTGGAAGGTCCTAGGTGGTTATCGGGTTTTTTGTACTTCTGGATACTGAACAGAACAACACGTGGCATTGCAGCAGATCGTTGAACAAACCGTGGCCGGGCTGGGCTATGACCTGGTGGAGATCGAGCGCTCCGCCGGCGGCCTGCTGCGCATCACCATCGATTTGCCCTGGCAGGCGCCCGTGGAGGGCGAGCCCGTGCTGCCCGAGCAGTTCGTCACCGTGGAAGACTGCGAAAAGGTCACGCGGCAACTGCAGTTCGCGCTGGAAGTGGATGGCGTCGAGTACAAACGGCTGGAGATTTCCTCGCCCGGCATTGATCGCCCTCTGCGCCACGAGCAGGATTTCATCCGTTTCACCGGGCACATGGTGGACCTCACGCTCAAGGCGCCCATCGGCGAGGCTGGCGGCGGTCAGGTCAATGCCAACCGCAAGAAATTCCGCGGCACGCTGGAGCGTACCGAAGCCGGTGGATGGCAGGTCGTCTGGAGCGAGGAGCCGCCCGTGAAGCCTGGCCAGCGGGTCAGCAAGAAACGGGTACCGGCGCCGCTGCAAGCGCTGGGTTTCACGCTGGACGAATTGCGCGATGCGCGCCTGGCGTCCATCGTCGATTTCAAGGGGCGGGGATCCAAAGACGGGCCGGTCCAGGCCTGACACACCGAACGAATACAAAGGTTGGCGCGCGTGGCGCGGCGGCCTTCAAGAGATTGAAAAATAGGAGAGTCGTCGCATGAATCGCGAACTGTTGATGTTGGTCGAAGCCATTTCGCGTGAGAAGAACGTGGAACGCGATGTGGTCTTTGGCGCCGTCGAATTGGCCCTTGCCCAGGCCACGAAGAAGCTGTACCAAGGCGAAGTGGACATCCGTGTCGCCATCGACCGTGACAGCGGCAACTACGAGACTTTCCGTCGCTGGCTCGTCGTGCCCGACGACGCCGGTCTGCAGAACCCCGAAGCCGAAGAGCTGCTGATGGATGCCCGCGAGCGCATCGCCGACATCGAAGTGGGTGAATTCATCGAAGAAGGCGTCGATTCCGTGCCGATCGGCCGCATCGGCGCCATGGCTGCCAAGCAGGTCATCCTGCAGAAGATCCGCGACGCCGAGCGCGAGATGCTGCTCAACGACTTCATGTCGCGCGGCGAAAAGATCTTCACCGGCACCGTCAAGCGCATGGACAAGGGCGACATCATCGTCGAGTCGGGCCGGGTGGAAGGCCGCCTGCGCCGCTCCGAGATGATCCCCAAGGAAAACCTTCGCAATGGCGACCGCGTGCGCGCCATGATCATGGAAGTGGACCTGACGCTGCGCGGCGCGCCCATCATCCTCTCGCGCTCGGCGCCCGAGTTCATGATCGAGCTGTTTCGCAACGAAGTGCCCGAGATCGAGCAGGGCCTGCTGGAGATCAAGAGCTGCGCGCGCGATGCCGGCAGCCGCGCCAAGATCGCGGTGCTGTCGCACGACAAGCGCGTCGATCCCATCGGCACCTGCGTGGGTGTGCGTGGCACGCGCGTCAACGCCGTCACCAACGAGCTGGCCGGCGAGCGGGTAGACATCGTGCTGTGGTCGGAGGACCCCGCCCAGTTCGTGATCGGCGCGCTGGCGCCGGCCAACGTGTCGTCCATCGTGGTGGACGAAGAGAAACACGCCATGGACGTGGTGGTGGACGAGGAAAACCTCGCCATCGCCATCGGCCGCGGTGGCCAGAATGTGCGCCTGGCTTCCGACCTGACGGGCTGGAAGATCAACATCATGGACGCGGCTGAAAGTGCGCAAAAGCAGGCCAACGAGACCGACACGGCCCGCAAGCTGTTCATGGAAAAGCTCGATGTGGACGAGGAAATCGCCAACATCCTGATCGAGGAAGGCTTCGCCAGCCTCGAAGAGGTGGCCTACGTGCCGCTGCAGGAAATGCTGGAGATCGAAAGCTTCGACGAAGAAACCGTGAACGAGCTGCGTGCCCGCGCCAAGGATGCGCTGCTCACCATGGAAATTGCCCGAGAGGAAAGCGTGGACGGCGTTTCGCAGAACCTGCGCGATCTCGAGGGCCTCACGCCCGAGTTGATCGGCAAGCTCGCCGAAGGCGGCGTGAACACCCGGGATGATCTGGCCGACTTAGGCCTTGACGAACTGACCGCCCTGACCGGCCAGTCTGAAGAAGATGCCAAAGCCTTGATCATGAAGGCGCGCGAACATTGGTTCGCGGGGCAAGAGTAGGTCAGGGGAGGTACGAACCAAATATGTCCAGTAACACAGTCGCCGAGTTCGCCACTGAACTCAAGAAATCGCCAGAAACCCTGCTCGACCAGCTCAAGTCTGCCGGGGTGGCCAAGGCCGCCCCGACCGATGCCTTGACCGAAACGGACAAGCAAAAGCTGCTGGCCTTCCTGCAGGCCAGCCACGGCACCGCCTCGGCCGATCGCAAGAAGATCACCTTGACGAAAAAATCCACCAGCGAGATCAAGCAGGCCGATGCCACCGGCAAGGCGCGCACGATCCAGGTGGAAGTGCGCAAGAAGCGCACTTTCATCAAGCGCGACGAAGGGGGCGAGGGCGCCTCCGACGCCGGCTCCGACGAGGCTGCCGAAGCCGCGGAAACCGTGATGTCTCCGGAATCGCAGGACCTCGTGCGCCGCGAAGAGGAAGCGCGCCGCCAGGCCGAGCTGATCGGCCACCAGGAAGCCGAGCTGAACGAAAAGCGCCGCGAGCGGGAAGCCCGCGAACAGCGCGAGCGCGAAGCAGAAGAGCGTGCCGCTGCCTACGCCGCGCAGGAGCAAAGCCGCAAGGCCCAGATGCAGGCGGAAAAGCAGGAGGCCTCACGCGAGCAGGCGGCGGAAGCCAGTGCACGCCAGGCCGCCCAGGCTGAAGCCCGCGCCAAGGCCGAAGAGGAATCCAAGGCCCGTGCGGCCGAGGAAACCGCGCGCGCCGTCGATCTGGACGAACGCCGCCGCAAGGCCCTGGCCGAAGCCGAGGCGATCCGCGCCATGATGGCTGCGCCCAAGAAGGTGCTCGTGGCCAAGAAGCCCGAGGAGCCCAAGCCGGCTCCCGCGGCCGCCAAGCCCGCCGGTGCCGATGCCAAGAAGGGCACGCTGCACAAGCCGGCCGCTGCGCCGGGTGCCCGTGCACCGGCCGCGCCCGCCGGCGGCAACAAGGAGGTCAAGTCCGCCAAGCTGTCGTCCAGCTGGGCCGGCGATCCTGCCAAGAAGAAGGAAATCAAGACGCGCGGCGACAGCAGTGGCGGCGTGGGTCGCAACAACTGGCGCGGGGGTCCCCGTGGCCGCCGCAACGAGCGCGACGACCACCATCACCAGCAATCGGCTCCGGTGGAAGCCCGCATCATCGAAGTGCACGTGCCCGAAACCATCACGGTGTCCGAGCTCGCGCACAAGATGTCGATCAAGGCGTCCGAAGTCATCAAGGCGCTGATGAAGATGGGCCAGATGGTCACCATCAACCAGCCGCTGGACCAGGACACCGCCATGATCGTGGTGGAAGAAATGGGCCACAAGGCCGTGGTGGCGGCGCTGGACGATCCGGAAGCCTTCACTAACGACGACGTGGCCGGTGCCCAGGCCGAATCGGTCTGGCGCGCTCCGGTGGTCACCGTCATGGGCCACGTGGACCACGGCAAGACCTCGCTGCTGGATTACATCCGCCGTGCCAAGGTGGCCGCGGGCGAAGCCGGCGGCATCACGCAGCACATCGGTGCCTACCACGTGGAAACGCCGCGCGGCATGATCTCGTTCCTGGACACCCCGGGCCACGAGGCATTCACCGCCATGCGGGCCCGCGGTGCGCAGGCCACCGACATCGTCATCCTGGTGGTGGCGGCCGACGACGGCGTCATGCCGCAGACCAAGGAAGCCATCAAGCACGCGAAGGCGGCCGGTGTGCCCATGGTGGTCGCGATCACCAAGTCCGACAAGCCCGATGCCAACCCCGACCGCGTCAAGCAGGAACTGGTGGCCGAGCAGGTTGTGCCCGAAGAGTACGGCGGCGATTCGCCTTTCGTGCCCGTGTCCTCCAAGACCGGCATGGGCATCGACGACCTGCTGGAGCAGGTGCTGCTGCAGGCCGAAGTGCTGGAACTGCGTGCCCCGGTCGATGCGATGGCCAAGGGCCTCGTGATCGAAGCCGAGCTGGACAAGGGCCGCGGCCCCGTGGCCACGGTGCTGGTGCAGTCCGGTACGCTGAAGGTCGGCGACGTGGTGCTGGCAGGCCAGACCTATGGCCGCGTGCGCGCCATGCTGGACGAAAACGGCAAGGTCGCCAAATCGGCTGGTCCGTCGATCCCGGTGGAAATCCAGGGCCTGACGGAAGTGCCGCAGGCCGGCGACGAATTCATGGTGCTGGGCGACGAACGCCGGGCCCGCGAAATCGCCACCTACCGCGCCGGCAAGTTCCGCAACACCAAGCTGGCCAAGCAGCAAGCGGCCAAGCTGGAGAACATGTTCGCCGACATGACGGCGGGCGAGGTCAAGTACCTGCCCATCATCGTCAAGGCCGACGTGCAGGGTTCTCAGGAAGCGCTGTCGCAGTCGCTGCTCAAGCTGTCCACGGACGAGATCAAGGTCCAGCTCGTGTATGCGGGCGTGGGCGGTATCAGCGAGTCCGACATCAATCTGGCGATCGCCTCCAAGGCCATCGTGATCGGCTTCAACGTGCGTGCCGATGCCGGCGCGCGCAAGACGGCCGAGAGCAACGGCGTCGACCTGCACTACTACAGCATCATCTATGACGCCGTGGACGAGTTGAAGGTCGCCATGTCCGGCATGCTGGCCCCCGAGCAGCGCGAGGAAGTCATCGGCACGGCCGAGATCCGCACGGTGTTCGTGGCCACGAAGATCGGCACGATTGCCGGTTCGTACATCACCTCGGGCATGGTCCATCGCAACGCACGCTTCCGCCTGCTGCGCGACAACGTGGTGGTCTACACGGGCGAAGTCGACTCGGTCAAGCGCCTCAAGGACGATGTCAAGGAAGTCAAGGAAGGCTTCGAGTGCGGTATCAAGCTCAAGAACTACAACGACATCAAGGAAGGTGATCAGCTGGAGTTCTTCGACATCAAGGAAATCGCGCGGACGCTGTAAGGCCCGAGGCTCGACATGGCTGCGAAGAAATCCTCCACCCCTAACCGCGGCTTCAAGGTCGCCGATCAGATCCAGCGCGATCTGACGGAGCTGATCGCGCGCGAATTGAAAGATCCGCGCGTGGGCATGGTGACGTTGCAGGCCGTGGAGGTGACTCCCGATTACGCGCATGCCAAGGTCTTCTTCAGCGTGCTGATCGGTGACCCCGAATCCACGCAGGTGGCGCTGAACCAGGCCGCGGGCTTTCTGCGCAACGGCCTGTTCAAGCGCCTGCACATCCACACCGTGCCCACGCTGCACTTCGTGTTCGACCGCACCACCGAGCGTGCGGCCGATATGAATGCCTTGATCGCCAAGGCGGTTTCTTCGCGCGCCCAAGAAGACTGAGCATGCATACCGACGGGCCGCCCCAGGGAGCGAGTGCCCCCTTGGGGGGCAGCGATTTGCACGCAGCGAACGGGCCGCGTGGCGGTGCGGTGCGCGCGCCGCGCACCCGCATCCAGCGGCGTCCGGTGCATGGCGTGCTGCTGCTCGATAAACCGCTGGGCCTGTCGAGCAACGATGCCCTGCAGAAGGCCAAGTGGCTGCTGCGAGCGGAGAAGGCGGGCCACACCGGTACGCTCGATCCCCTCGCGACGGGCGTGCTGCCGCTGTGCTTCGGCGCGGCGACCAAGTTCAGCCAGCTGCAGCTGGACGCTCCCAAGACCTACGAGGCCATCGCCCTGCTGGGGACGACGACCACCACCGGCGACGCCGAGGGCGAGGTGCTGGCGCAGCGCGAGGTCGATCCGGCGCAACTCACGCCCGAGCGCCTGGCCGAGGTGCAACGCCAGTTCACGGGACCGATCCGCCAGGTGCCGCCCATGCACAGCGCGCTCAAGAAGGATGGCAAGGCGCTGTACGAGTACGCACGCGCCGGCATTGCCGTGGAGCGCGAGGCGCGCGACGTGGTCATCCATGCATTGAAACTGGCTCCGGTGCAAGAAACACTAGGGCATGCTGCTATCAAAATAATAGTAACCTGCAGCAAGGGCACCTACATTCGCACGCTGGGCGAGGACATCGGTGCCGCGCTCGGTTGCGGTGCGCACCTCACGTTCCTGCGGCGCATCGACACCGGCGGGCTGGGCGTGGAGCGCTGCGTCACGCTGGCTGCGCTGGAAGCGATGGACGAGGGTGAGCGCATGGCCTGCGTGCACCCCGCCGAGATCCTGCTGGCACAGCATGTGCGTGTCACGCTGGACAGCGAGAATGCCGGGCGGTTCCTGTCCGGCGTGCGCCGCCGCGGCCCCTGGCCCGATGCGCCCGCGGTCGCGGTCTTCGGAGACGATCCCCATGCCCTGCTGGGCGTGGGCCACACCACTGCGGGTGAACTGGTGCCCGACCGGCTCCTGAGCCCCTTGGAAATTCAACAGATTCTAGAAAGCACGCCGCAGGTAGAGCGCGGCATATTGGAAGCACTATGAGCAAACAAATCCGCAATATCGCCATCATCGCGCACGTTGACCACGGCAAAACCACCATGGTCGACCAGCTGCTGCGCCAGTCCGGCACCTTCGCCGACCACGAAAAGGTCGTCGATACCGTGATGGACAACAACGCCATCGAAAAAGAGCGGGGCATCACCATCCTGGCCAAGAACTGCGCCGTGAGCTGGGAAGGCACGCACATCAACATCGTCGACACCCCGGGCCACGCGGACTTCGGCGGCGAAGTGGAACGTGCCCTGTCCATGGTGGACAGCGTGGTGCTGCTGATCGACGCGCAAGAAGGGCCCATGCCCCAGACGCGTTTCGTGACCAAGAAGGCCCTGGCCCTGGGCCTGCGCCCGATCCTGGTAGTGAACAAGGTGGACAAGCCCGGTGCCAACCCCGACAAGGTGGTGAACGCCGCGTTCGACCTGTTCGACAAGCTGGGCGCGACCGACGAGCAGCTCGACTTCCCCGTGGTGTATGCCTCGGGCATCAATGGCTGGTCTTCGCTGGAAGAAGGCGCTCCCGGCGAGCAGTGGGGCCCCGACATGTCGGCCCTGTTCAACACCATCCTCAAGCACGTGCCCCCGAACTCGGGTGACCTGACCGCTCCGCTGCAGCTGCAGATCTCGGCGCTCGATTTCTCCACCTTCGTGGGCCGCATCGGCGTGGGCCGCATCAGCCAGGGCACTGTGAAGCCCGGCCAGGACGTGCTGGTGATGGAAGGCCCCGAGGGCAAGAGCGTCAAGGGCCGCATCAACCAGGTGCTGACCTTCCAGGGCCTGGACCGCATGCAGACGCCCCTGGCCGGCCCGGGCGACATCGTGCTGATCAACGGCATCGAGGACATCGGCATCGGCGTGACCGTGACCGACCCCTCCAATCCCGCGCCGCTGCCCATGCTCAAGGTGGACGAGCCCACGCTGACCATGAACTTCTGCGTGAACACCTCGCCCCTGGCCGGCCGCGAAGGCAAGTTCGTGACCAGCCGCCAGATCTGGGACCGCCTGCAAAAGGAACTGCAGCACAACGTGGCCCTGCGCGTGAAGGAAACCGACGAAGAAGGCATCTTCGAGGTGATGGGCCGTGGCGAACTGCACTTGACCATCCTGCTGGAAAACATGCGCCGCGAAGGCTATGAGCTGGCCGTGTCCAAGCCGCGCGTGGTGTTCCGCGACATCAACGGCGAAAAGCACGAGCCGATCGAGCTGGTGACGGCCGACATCGAAGAAACCCACCAGGGCGGCGTGATGCAGGCCCTGGGCGAGCGCAAGGGCGAGCTGGTGAACATGGAGTCGGACGGCCGTGGCCGCGTGCGCCTGGAGTACCGCATTCCGGCCCGTGGCCTGATCGGTTTCACCAACGAATTCCTGAACCTGACGCGCGGCTCGGGCCTGATCTCCAACATCTTCGACAGCTACGAACCGCACAAGGGCGCCATCGGCGGCCGCAAGAACGGCGTGCTGATCTCCATGGACGACGGTGAAATCTTCACCTACGCCCTGGGCAAGCTGGATGACCGCGGCCGCATGTTCGTGAAGGCGAACGATCCGGTGTACGAAGGCATGATCGTCGGCATCCACAGCCGCGACAACGATCTGATCGTGAACGCCACGCGCACCAAGCAGCTGACCAACTTCCGCGTCTCCGGCAAGGAAGACGCGATCAAGATCACGCCCCCGATCGACCTCACGCTGGAATACGGCGTGGAGTTCATCGAGGACGACGAACTGGTCGAGATCACGCCCAAGAGCGTGCGCCTGCGCAAGCGCTTCCTGACGGAAAACGAGCGCAAGCGCGCCGGCCGCTGACCGATGAGTGTGAGGGGGATTCGATCCCCTTCGCTGGCTTCGAGAAAGGCACCGCAAGGTGCCTTTTTCTTTTTCTCGTTGCCTTTCCTGCGGTGCCCCAGGGCTCAGGCAGGCAGGGCGGTCTCCCCGGCTGGGCGCCCTGCCCGGGCAGGGTGGAGGTGGCGATCGCCTGCGGTGCGTGGCTCGGCGCCAGCACGCATTCGCGTGCATGGAAGTCGGCCAGCGCGTCCCGGTGGCCCACGCTGATGACCGTGGCGGCAGGCAGGCGCTCGGCCAGCAGCGTGTAGAGCATGCGCTCGGCCGCCGGGTCCAGCGCGCTGGTGGCCTCGTCCAGCATCAGCCATTCGGGTTGCTGCAGCAGCACGCGCGCGAAGGCCAGGCGCTGCTGCTCGCCGGGAGACAGGCGCTGGGCCCAGGGCGCCACCTCGCCGAGCAGGCCGCTGAACGGTGCGAGCCCCACCGCCTGCAGTGCCTCGCGCACCTGCGCTTCGGGGTGTTCGCCGGCCGTGTCCGGGTAGGCGAGCGCATCGGCCAGGCTTCCCATCGGCAGGTAGCTGCGCTGCGGCACGAAGAGCATCCGCGCGCGCGGCCGCTCGATGGTGCCGCTGCCGAAGTCCCACAGGCCGGCCAGCGCGCGCAGCAGGGTGCTCTTGCCCGCACCGGAGGGGCCCCGCAGCAGCCAGCGCTCGCCGGGTGCGATGCGCAGGTCGGGCACGCGAAGCAGCGTGGCGCCGCCGGGCAGGGCCAGTTGCAGGCCGTGCGTCGCCAGCACGGAGCCGTCCCCGGCTCGCCACTGGATTCCTTCGGACGGCGTGGCAGGCACGGTGGCGAGCACGTCGCGCAGCTCGGCCAGCCGGTTCACCGTGGCGCGCCATTCCGCCAGCGTGCCGTAGCTGTTGATGAACCAGGACATCGCTCCGCTCACCGTGTCGAAGGCCCGGCTGATCTGCATCAGCACCCCGAAGCTGTAGGCGCCCGCGAAGTACCGCGGCGCCGCCAGCGCGAGCGGCAGCACCACGGCCACCTGCGCGTACAGCGAGTTCACCAGCGTGAGGCGCTTGGTGTAGCGCATCACCATCCGCCAGTTGTCCTGGATGCGGCCGAACAGGGTGGCGGACTGGGCGGCTTCGGCCCGTGCGCCGTCGTACAGCGCAATGGGTTCCGCGTTTTCGCGCACCCGCACCAGGCCGAAGCGGAAGTGCGCCTCCACCTGCTGCTGGCGGTAGTTCACGGCCACGAGGCGGTGGCCGAAGGCCTGCATGGCGACCGAGCCCACCAGGGCATAGGCCGCAGCGGCCCAGACCATGTAGCCCGGAATGGTGGCGCTGTAGCCCGCCACATGC
Source organism: Acidovorax sp. KNOB132 (assembly GCF_057541515.1). Lineage (NCBI taxonomy): Bacteria > Pseudomonadati > Pseudomonadota > Betaproteobacteria > Burkholderiales > Comamonadaceae > Acidovorax > Acidovorax sp. KNOB132. The sequence goes on along the minus strand of NZ_BAAJYT010000064.1, from coordinate 2,487 downwards.
ACCAGCAGCGGCCCGCCCACCGACCAGAGGATCACAACGAACGAACCGAGGGTGACCACCGTGGACAGCAGGTCCAGCGTCAGCGCGAGGGTGGTGGTCGCCAGGCTGCTGAGGTCATCGGCGATGCGCTGGTCCGGGTTGTCGGCCAGCCGGTCGCGCTCGATGCGGTAGAACGCGTTGCCGTGCAGCCACCGCTGCAGGTAGTCGGTCGTGAGCCACCGGCGCCAGCGAAAGCCCAGCATCTGCTTGAAGTACAGCGCATACACGGCCAGGACGATGTAGGCCAGCGCCAGCCCGGTGAACAGCAGCAGCAGGGGGCCGAAACGGGCAGTGTCCCGCGCCTCCAGGGCGTTGAAGAAGTCCGCGCTCCAGGCGTTGATGCGCACGTTGATGTACACGATGCCCAGGTTCATCGCCACGATCAATGCCAGCAGGCCCCGCGCGGGCCAGCGCTCCTGCGAGAACCAGTAGGGGCGGATCAGCGACCAGGCGGACGTCTTGGCAAGCGGGGGATGGGGCATCGAGGGCGCGATCGTTGTGGGGGGATGGCCAGTGTGCCGCGCGCGCCGGGCGGCTGGCTTAGCCGGGCCTTAAACGCGCTCCCGTGCGTCGCTGCGTGCTTTGTTGCGTGCTTTGTTGCGTGCGAGGTGCCGGCACCTGTCCACCGCCTGACATTCGCTGCGGGCCACAGGCCCTAAGATTCCGCCCGGGCCGGCCGCCAGCGTGCGAGCGGGCCTTTCAGACCGTGAACCGATTGAAAAAAGGAACAGCGATGACGGAGACGACGACGGCAGCGGCCGCAGAGGTGTTGGCCCAGGTGCGCGGGCAGGTGGGGTTCATCACCCTCAACCGCCCCCGGGCACTGAATGCGCTGTCGCTGGGCATGGTGCGCGCGCTCATGGAGACCCTGCTGGCCTGGCAGGACGACGAGCGCATCCTGGCGGTGGCCATTCGCGGCAGCAACAAGGAAGGCCCGTTCGGCGCCTTCTGCGCGGGCGGCGACATCCGCTTTCTGCACCAGGCGGGCAGCCAGGGCGATCCGAGGCTGGAGGATTTCTTCACCGAGGAATACGCGCTCAACCACCTGATCCACCACTACGGCAAGCCCTACATCGCGTTCATGGACGGCATCGTGATGGGCGGCGGCATGGGCATCAGCCAGGGGGCCAGCCTACGCATCGTGACCGAGCGCACGAAGATGGCCATGCCCGAGACGGCCATCGGCCTGTTTCCGGACGTGGGGGGCGGCTACTTCCTGTCGCGTTGCCCGGGACACGCGGGCGAATGGCTGGGCCTGACGGGGGACACCATCGGCGCGGGCGATGCGGTGGCGCTGGGCCTGGCCGACGGATGCCTGCCGTCCGATCGGCAGGCGGCGGTCTGGGATGCGCTGGGCACGGAGTCCTTCACCGACGCAGCGGCGGTGCAGGCATCGATTGCTACTAAATTTGTAGCAAAAGAGGCAATGAGTACTAAGGCATCGGCCGAAATCGATCGATATTTCGCGTTGGACAGCGTCCAGGCCATCATGGCGGCCCTGGAGGCCGCCGGCACCGACTGGGCCCGCACCACGGCAGCCACCTTGCGCAAGCGCTCTCCGCTCATGTTGCACGTGGTGCTGGAGCAGATCCGCCGCGCCCGCCGCATGGACCTGGCCGCCGATCTGCGCATGGAGCGCGACATGGTGCGCCACTGCTTTTTCCTGCGCCCCGGCCAGAGCGAAACGGTCGAAGGCATCCGGGCCCTGGCGGTGGACAAGGACCACACGCCGCGCTGGAGCCCGGCGCGCATCGAGGACGTGACGCCGGAGACGGTGGCACCGTTCTTCGAGAGCCCGTGGCCGGCCCATGCCCACCCGCTGGCCGCGCTGCGCTGAGCGCGGCCATCACAACTGCGGATGCACCGCCGTCGCCAGCCCCAGCAGGGCGGCGCGCGGCAGGGCGCCGCTGAGCGCATAGCCGAAGCCGCCATCCGTCCAGTAAAAGCAGGGCACCGGGCCGTCCGCATCGAAGCGGAAAGCCGTGTCGGCGGCGCCGGGCTGGCCCGCCGCCAAGGCGCCGAGGTACAGGGTGACGCGCTCTCCGGCGGCGTTCTGGTACATGAACTGGGCCCGCGCGCCCGTGTCTCCCGGCAGCAGCCGCCCGCCCACCAGCTCGTACCCCTGGGCCGCCAGCACGGGAATCCTGAGCGGCCGCCCGAGCCGCTTGGACAGCCACTGCACCAGATGCTCCTGCTGGGCGGCGGCCACCTCCACGGGGTGCCGCTGCTCCGGCTGGTACACCGCGTGCGCCACGGCGGCCTGTTGTGCGAATCGGCGGGCGACGGCAGGTGCGGCATCGGCCATGCGGCCGGCGGCCTGGCCGCGGTGGTCGGTGGGCCATTGCCCATGCACGGTCCAGCCCAGGCCGAAGGCGAGGAGCAGCGAGGCGGCCATGCTGCCCAGGCGCCACCAGCGGGCAGCGCGCTCCCGCACGGCCTCCAGGCGGC
>NZ_BAAJYT010000063.1:0-19558 GCF_057541515.1 Acidovorax sp. KNOB132 | reverse complement strand
ATGACCCAGCAGAACGCCGCGCTGGTCGAACAGTCTTCCGCCGCGGCGGCCAGCCTGCTGGAGCATGCCGGCCGGCTGAAAAGCGTGGTGGAGGGCTTTCAGTTCCAGGCGCCGCGCGGCACGCTGGCGGCGCCCGCCTGAGACGGCGGCGCATGCCGCCTCGCGTCAGGCGAGCTTGAGGTACACCGTTCCCTGCTCCACACGGACGGGGTAGCTGCGCAGGCCCTGGGTGAGCGGTGCACACAGCGCGCTGCCGTCCCGCACGTCGAAGCGGCCCTGGTGCAGCGGGCACTCGATTTCGTGCCCCTCCAGGAAACCGTCGCACAGCCGCGCATTGCCGTGCGTGCACAGGTTGTCGGTGGCGAACACTTCGCCGTCCACGGTGTAGAGCGCCACGTCGCGTCCCTCGACGGTCACGCCCACCACGTCGTCCTCGGGCAGGTCGGCGCGCGCGGTCGCCTCGGTCCATCCGGTGTCGATTGCTGGCATGGTGTGTCTCCTCTCAGATGGGGTAGATGATGGAATTCGGGATCATTTCGCTGTCGTAGATGCACTCCTTGCGGGCGAAGCGCAGGCCCTCGGGCGTGCGCACCACCACGTCCAGGTAGCGCCCGACGTTGAACACCGTGGAAGGCTCCGAGAGCTTGGTGCGAAAGACGGCGTAGTTCGCCTCGCACGCCCAGCGGCCCTCCCCGGCCTGCCGCACGATCGGCGCACCGATCACGTGTCGCTGGTAATACGGGTCGTGGAACAGCGTCTCGCGGATGCCGTAGACGCGGTCCTTGAGCATGCCCTGGCTGTCGAACGACAGCGTGGCCAGCGGCAGGCCGCGCTCGTGGTTCTCGCGCGGCTGCAGGCGGTAGAGGCAGTCTTCGGTGAAGAAGCCGGGCCACCGGTCCCACTGCGCCGCGTCGAGCGCGGCGGCGTAGTCGGCATAGAGCTGCTGCAGGGCGAAGTAGTCGGCGAATTCGATCGCGGTGGATTGGGCGTCCATGGTTCAGTCCTCCTTTTCCATCACGCCGCGCCAGTACTCGTACATGCCGCGGATCAGCGTCTCGGTGACCATGTGGTCGGTGTCTCCCACCTCCCGGCCGCCCAGCTCCACCAGCGCACGATGGAAAGGTTTTTGCTCGAAGCCCTGCTGCGAGAACTCGATCACCTCGCCGTCGTCGGCCGAGACGAAGCCCGCCGGCCCGAACAGGTTGGCCTGGCGCAGGCGGCGCTCGGTCATCTCGTCGGTGTCGTCCTCGAAGCCGAAATGTGTCCATTCGAAATCGAAGGCATCGTGGCCCACGGGCTGGATGTGGCGCGTGGAAACGCTGTTGACCTGCTGCTGCAGGATCACGCTGGGGAACAGCGTGGTCATCACCGCCGTGGGCCCGCCCCACCAGGGCTCGGGCACGATGTCGAGAAAGCGCGGGTCTTCCAGCTGCATGCCGGCCTTGAAGCTGGAGACGTTGGACACGTCGGACTGCTTCTTGGCCTCGCCGCGCGTGGACACCATGGCCGCGTGGCGGTGGCGCGCATCCATCTTCAGCTCCGACTTGTTGTCGGCCCGCCAGAGCCCGAAGGTCACGAACCAGGTGTGCAGCAGGCCGGGGTGGTAGGGGTCCTTGATGTTCTCCTGCATCAGCTTCCAGTTGCCCGGAATGCGCTGGCGGTTGTAGCCCAGGATCTTGAGCTTGCGGCCATTGAACAGGCGGTCGAAGTAACCCAGGATCACCGGCCCGAGGAAATCCTCCAGCGACTCCACGCCGTGGTCGAACGAGGCAAAAACCACGCCGCCGCGCGTGGCCACCTTGAGCCGCGTCAGGCTGTGTTCCTCCAGCTTGAAATCCGCCGGCATGCCGCCGTGGACCTTGCCGTCCTGCTTGACGCCGCGCCGGAAAGGCACGCCCTGCAGCGCGCCGTCGAGCTTGTAGTTCCACTGGTGGTAAGGGCAGACGAACTCCTTGCGGTTGCCATGGCGCTCCCGGCAAAACCGCATGCCGCGGTGCGCGCACACGTTTTCCACCACGTGCAGCTGCAGGTCCTCGCCACGCACCAGGATGACGGAGCGCTCGCCGATGGCGGTGCGCTTGAAGTCGCCCGGGTTCGGCACCTCGGCCTCCAGGCCCACGTAGCACCAGTGGCCGCGGTAGAAGAACCGCTCCAGCTCACGGCGGTAGATGTCCTCGCTGGTATAGGCCGCGAAGGGCACGCGGTGCGTGCCGGGGCTTTCCCAGGTCGGATGCAATGGGAAGACGGGGTGGGGCGTACTCATGGCGTTGTCTCCTTGGGGCTTGTGATGGGGCGCTGCGAATCAAGAGAAGGAAGGGCGCGCAGAAAGGGCGCTGGCCCTGCCTCACGGCGTGCTGGCGTAGAAGGCATCCGCGTAGAGGTGCTCGGCGGCGACGCCACGCTGGCGCGCCAGCAGCGACACGGCCTCCACCATGGGCGGCGATCCGCACAGGTAGGCGCGCCAGCCTTCCAGCGTGGGCCAGTCCTGCGCGATCGCGTCGGTGACCAGGCCCGTGCGCTGGCCCGGCGCCGCATCGGCCGCGGCCACCACGGCATGCACCTGCAATTGCGGATGGCGCTGCTGCAGATCTTTCAGCCACGGCAGGCCGTAGACATCGCGCGCCGACCGGGCACCGGCATAGACGTGGATGGGGTTGGGCATGCCCGACTCCAGCGCACCACGCACAATGGAGAGGATGGGCGCCAGCCCCGTGCCGCCCGCCACGCAGAGCATGGGACCTTCGTACTTGCGGCGCAGGTAGGCCGAGCCCAGCGGCCCGCTCACGCGCACCGCATCGCCCACGGCCAGCACCTGGGCCACATGGGTGGACACCTGACCGCCCTCGACCAGCCGCACGTGGAATTCGAGTTCGTCATCGTTCGGCAACCCGGCCATCGAATACGGCCGCACCAGGCCCGGGCCGAACTGCAACTGCGCGTACTGCCCCGGCGAGAAGTCCAGCGGCTTGGCCGGCTTGAGGCGCAGGCGGCGGATGTCGTGGGTGAGCGTTTCCACCGCCGTCACCGTGGCCTTGAGCGTGCGGGCGGTGTGCACCACCACCTCGTCGGGCTCGGGAATCTCGATGGTGCAGGACTCGCTCAGCACCGTCTGGCAAGCCATCACGTACTGCCCCTCGCCGCCGCCCAGCGGCGGCATGCGCAGCGCCTGGCCCGCATCGATCACCTCCCCAGATAGCACTTTGCAGCGGCAAGTGCCGCAGCGCCCGGCCATGCAACTGTAGGAAACGGGAATCTGGTGCTCGCGCAGCACTTCCAGCAGGTTGGCGCCCGGCGCCACGGGCAGCACGCGGCCCAGCGGCTCGATATGCAGTTCCATCGGGTTGTCTCACTCACTGTCGTTGTTATGGCCCCGATCATTCCTGTGATCCGATAATCAGCCAATAGAATGGCGTGAATACACCGCATCACGCTGATGAATAAAGGTGCCCCGTGGAACTGGAAGACATCGATCTGAATTTGCTGGTGGTCTTTCAGCAGCTGCTGGTGACGCGCAAGGTGTCGCAGGCCGCGGAAAACCTGAGCCTGACGCAACCCGCGGTGAGCAACGCGCTGGCGCGGCTGCGCCGCCTGCTGGGCGACGAGCTTTTTTTTGCGCACGGCCCAGGGCATGCAGCCCACGCCCTATGCCGACCAGTTGGCGGAGTCGGTGTCGTACGCGCTGGCCATGATCCACGGCGCCCTCAACCACAGGCTGGGGTTCGATCCCGCCACCAGCCGGCGCGTGTTCAAGGTGGGCATGACGGACATCGGCGAGATCTACTTCCTGCCCCGCCTGCTGGAGGGGCTGGCCCAGGTCGCACCGGGCGTGCGCCTGACCACCGTGCGCAATTCAGCCACCGACCTGAGGGACGCCATGGAAGCCGGCAAGGTGGACCTGGCCGTGGGCCTGCTGCCGCAGCTCAAGGCCGGCTTCTTCCAGCGCCGGCTGTTCCGCCAGCCCTACGTGTGCCTGTTCCGCGAGGGCCACCCGCTGCACAAGCGCCGCAGCATCGCACTGGCGGATTTTTCCAAGGCGGAGCACGTGGTGGTCGTCTCCGAAGGCACGGGCCACGGCAAGGTGGACGAACTGCTGGAGCGCATGGGCGTGGCCCGCGACGTGCGCCTGACCGTGCCGCACTTCGTCGCCATCGGCCACATCCTGCAGGCCACGCAAATGGTCGCCACCGTGCCCGAGAAAATGGCCCAGAGCATGGCCGAGCCCTTCGGCCTGGCCTATGCGCCACATCCGGCCAAGCTGCCGCAGGTGGCGATCAATCTGTTTTGGCATACGAAGTACCACCGGGATCCGGGGAACCAGTGGCTGCGGGGGGTGTTGGTGGAGATGTTTGCGGAAGGGGAGTAAGGGAGGTGCATGGCACGTCCTCATGGCTTAGCCACTATGTGTCCGTGCAAATTGCTGCGGCGACCCTAGGCCATGTGAATCCCAGCGGCGCAATGTCACCTACAGGCTGGTTGCCGTCGGCATCTCTACGGCCGGAACGACTGCAATTCGCCGCATTACAGTCGAGCGCGAACTGGAGCAGTGCTGTCTAGCGGATCAAGTAGACCGCTTCAGGAGAGCAATGGAGAAGGTGGCCGAAGAGCACTACGGACACTTTCACGACTACCAGTCTGGGCATTCTTTAGGTATAGAGGGGCCAATATGCGGCCGCTCGCGGCCCCGCCGGGTAGGCCGGCATTGAAGATTGAACTGTCAGAGTTGCAAGTGCAGACACTCGCCCATAAGCTACGCCCTCTAATAGGCTCGATTATTTCAGGGCCTGGGCTGGGAGGGCCATGCTTAACAAAATCATCACGCTGGACAACTTGGGTGTGTTTCGCCACGGCACACCCAAGGCTGCCGACTTCGACCGGGTGACTTTGCTGTATGCCGAGAACGGCCGAGGCAAGTCCTCGATTTCCGCAGCCTTGGCTTCGTTGAGCACTGGCGACGTTGGCCCGTTGATTGCGCGCACCACGTTTGGCGGCGGGGCCCAGAAAGTCGTCGTGCGATGCACCACCGGAGGCACATCCGCCAACGTTCAGTTCGACGGCGCGAAGTGGTCGGCCAGCGTACCGGACATCGTCGTGTTCGACCAGCACTTCATCGAGCGCAATGTCTACGCTGGGTCCGAGGTTCAGACCTCCCATCACGAGGCGCTTCTGGAATTTGCCCTCGGCGCGGCGGCGGTGAAGAAGAAGCAGGAGGTGGACGCTGCCGGTGACGACCAGACCGCGGCCACAAAGCGTCGGACCACCGCTGAAGACAAGCTCAAGGGCTACATGGGGGCGACACCGCTCTCGGTGTTCCTCAAGCTCCCCGTCAAGCACGACAAGGTAGACGAAACCATCGCAGGCCTGGAGAACCGCATCGCTGCAGCGAAGGACGCCGGCGCAATTGCTGCTCGGGCTTCTCTAGCCCCTCTGGCAGTGCCGAGCTTCGACTTTGCCAAGTTCAAGGCTGTCTTGGGCAGGTCATTGCAGGATATACATGCAGACGCCGAAGCTGCGGTCCAAGCGCATGTCACCCATCTTGAGAGCGTCCCGGAAACAGACCCCAAGGAATGGCTGGCTACCGGCCTGCGACTGATGGATGGTCACAACTGTCCGTTTTGCAGTCAGCCTACGGATGGCGTTCCCCTGATTGCGGCGTATAGGACCTACTTCAACGAGGCCTATGCCGAGTTGACCGCCGAGGTGCGGGACCTGGCCGCAACAGCGGACGCATCTGTATTCCAGGACGGTCTTGCCTCCTACGAACAGGTGGACGCGACCAACCGCGAGCGCATCAATGGCTGGAGCGGCCAGCTGAAACTGCAGTTGGCCGCGCTGAACATCGAGCCCGCCCGACAAACGGTGGCCTCCGCGATGAAGAATGTAGAGGCGCTTGTCCTGCTGAAGAAGCTGACCCCGTTGCAGTCGGTCGACTTTGCAGCCTTGGCTGATGTGGAAGTGGAGCTGAATGCTGCCTTTCAGGCAGTCGCCGCCTACAACGTCGAGGTGACCGCGGCTAACGAGGCAATCACCGCATACAAGGCGGGCTTAGCAGCAGAAAATATGGACGTCCTGCAAGCAATTCTTGCTTCCGCCAAGCTGAACAAGACGCGGTTTTCGCCCGAGGTAGTGGCGCTGGTCGATGAACGGCAGCTGGCAGATGCCGACAGAACCAAGGCTGAGACCACCAAGAAGACGGCCCGCGAGGAGCTGGACGCCCTTATGGCGACGGTGCTTGATAAGTTCCAGAAGAGCATCAACACTTGGCTAGCGAAGTTCGGTGCGGACTTCACCGTGGTGAAGTTGAAGCCAACTTATGTGGGCAGCAGCGGAACGCCCCGAACGGAATACGGTCTGTCGGTGCGCGGGCACACGGTCCCGGCCGGGAAGAAGGCGGCGACGCCCTGTTTCCAAACCGCTTTGAGCGATGGCGACAAGAGAACCTTGGCGTTGGCGTTCTTCCTGGCCAAACTTTTCGATGACGCCGACCATGGGAACAAGGTCGTAGTGGTTGACGACTTGTTCACCAGCCTGGACAAGCATCGTCGCGCTCAAACGGTCGATGCCATTACGCAATTGGCCCGCAGCGTCGAGCAGCTGATTGTTCTGGCGCACGATGCGTTCTTCCTGCGTGACGTGTTTCGGCGGCTCACGGGGAAGGGCATATGCACACCGGCCCTGCTGGAGGCTGTGCGTGCTGCGGATGGCTACTCGGAGATACGAATTGGCTTTGACATGGACGAGGCCTGTGCCACCGACTTTTACAAGCACTACCGGGCGCTGGACGACTTTCTCGCTGCTAAGCCTTCGGAGAAGCCGCTGGCAGTCGCCATAGGCCTGCGACCACTTCTGGAAGGGCATTTGCATCGACGGTTCCCTGGGCGTATCTCAGAGGGGGTGACCGTCGGCAGCGTCCTGACGCTCATCAAGGATGCGCCGGCCGACAGCCCGCTGGCGGTGCTTCAAGGCAGCCTCACCGGGCTCCATGAGCTCAACGACTTTGCAGGTGCGTTCCATCACGACACGAGTGGTATAGCGCAGCGAACTGATGTTACCGATGCCGAGCTGAAAGCCTACGGAAAGCGAACGATGCAGCTTCTACACACGGGGTACCTCTGACGAGGGCGGTACGGAATGCCCATGGAGAACTGGCGCGAGCGGTTGCAGGAGTGCGGGGACCCTGAACTGGCAGCGGCGTTGGTGCGCAGCATTGAACAGCTGCTGGAGAAGGCGCACTACTCGCTGACCGTCGGCGCGTCGGAGAGAAACATCGCGGCCAAGCTGGCCATGCTCATTCATGCTGAAGGCCTAGTTGCGCCCGAAGGGCGCCCTTGGGACGTTGACATTGAATACAACCGCAATGGCCCACGCGTAAAGACCTTAAATGGTCTCCAAGTCGTTGTGCCCGACATCATCCTGCACCACCTCGACACAGACCGAAACTTCCTGGCCATCGAACTGAAGATGGGCAGCTCCGACCAGATCGATTGGAAGGATCATTTCAAGCTTGCTGCCTACAGGAAAGCGGACGAACTCAACTACAGCCACGCTCTGTTTCTGCGCCTTGGGCAGAAGCGGTACGCGGGCACTGTGTCATGCCTCGCTTGGGTCTAACGCAGTATTGATGCTTAATGAAATCCGCACCACCTCGGTGGGTCAATCAACATTCGGCGCACGACACCGTATGTGCGCTCCACCTTGCGGTCCGGTGATTCTGCCCCAATCTGCATACTGTCTTCACCGGCTGCAGCTGGGACAGCTGCGGCCACTCGTCGACATGACTCGAGTGACAGCTATCGCTGCCAAGCAGTCTTTCAAAAGCGATCTAGCGACGTGTCGGAGCCTCCCCCCGATGAGCCTTGTCCACCGGCTCACCTGAACCAGCGTACCCCTCAAAACCGATAACCCACCCCCGCCGTCACCACCAGCGGATCCAGCCGCACCTTCGCATGTGCGGGCGCCCCACCCAGCGCCGGCAGCGTGCCGGTCGCTGTGGTCTTGAGCCAGATCTTCTTGGCATCCACAAAGAAGCTCCAGCGCGCATCCAGCGGCACCTCGAAGCCGGCCTGCAGCACGGGGCCGATGCCGTTCTTCACATGCAGGCTCGACACGAAGCCGTCGCGGGATTCCAGCACCAGCGTGTAGTTGATGCCAGCGCCGATGTAGGGCCGCACGGGGCCGCCCTCCCACAGCTGGCGGCCACGGACAGCACGGCGGGGCCGTACTTCACTTTGCCGAGCGTGCCCGCACCGGCCAGGGTGCCGGTGCCCTTGAGCGCAGTGGTGGGTGGCAGGCCCAGGGCGAGTTCGGCGCCCCAGCCCGGGTGGAAGTCGTAGATGGCGCCGAAGCCGATGCTTTCGTTGGAGTCGGCCTTGGCGCTGGCGCCGGGCACGATTTGCCCGCCGGCCCGCACTTCGGCCGAGGTGCTGAAGCCGATGTGAGCGGGGCCGGCGTAGATGCGCCAGGGCGACGGCGGCGACGCATCCGGCGATGCCGGGGTCTGCGCCTGCGCCTGTGCGGGCAGTGCGGCGATGAGGCTGCCGACAGCGGCTGCCACGGCCAAGACAGCGGCGGCCTTGCGTGCCCGGGCGCCTGGGCAAGCGGGCCGCGCCGAGAAAGATCGCGCGGTGATGTGGTGGGGTGCAATGCCTTGCATGGTGTCGTCTCCTGAATTGATTTGTCTGTGTCTTCGCTTCGCCTTGCCGTGCTGCGCGTTGGCGCCGCAGCGGCACCTGCCGATCAGTCCCGGCCGGCCCGCTCGATGCCGCGCGCGAAGCCTTCGGGGTCGGTGAACAGCGCCTCGTGGCTGCCGCTGGCCTCCACGTAGCGGAACAGGCCCAGCCGTTCCGACAGGCGCGGGTGCCAGGGCAGGCTGTGGGGCAGCGCGATGTCTTCGCGGCAGTTCAGGTACGACTTGCCCAGCGCCAGCGCGGCGGTGGGCTGCGACAGGGCGATGGGGTCGATCAGGCAGCGCAGCGGCTGCGGGTGCAGCAGGGCGTAGGTGCTGCGCGCCAGATCGGCATCGGCGTCGTTGATGAAGCATTCGCGCCAGACCTCGAAGGGCAATTGCACGCCACCGCCGCCAGCGGCCGCGAGGCCCTCGAACATGGCGCGGTAGTGCGGCGGTGCCATGTCGCACAGGGCCTCGCCGGGCAGCGGCACGAAGGCGTTCACATAGACCAGCCGCCGGATGCGCTCGGGCACGCGGTCGGCGGCGCCGGACAGCAGCATGCCGCCGTAGCTGTGGCCAACGAGCCGCACTTCGCGCAGGTCGTTCGACGCGAGGAACTGCACCAGCCCGTCGATCGCGTCCTGCAGGCCCAGCGGGGCCGTGCCGTCGCCGGGGCGGTTGCCCGGCAGCGTGGGGCAGTGCACGGTGTGGCCGCGTGCGCGCAGGTGCTCCGCGGTGGCTTGCAGCGTGTCGCCCGTGTGCCAGGCGCCGTGGCCCAATACGTAGGTGTCCGCCATGTCGTTGTCTCCTTGTGTGGTGGGAAACCCATGGTGTCGCGCCTGCCGGGCCGTGGATGGCCGATGCGTGCCAGCGTGGCGGACGCTGCGTGCCGTGCGGCTCGCCTTTAACCGGCGCAGGCCGTTGGCTCCGCCTGGCCGTGCTCTGGCACTGCCTGCGGCGCCCCTTGCCTGGTTGCCCGACTAAATCCAGCCCGTGTCAGTGCGGGCTGGCGAAGGCTTGCGTTGGCGCGCAGCGCTCCTGCGCGGGGGTTCTGCCGCACCACTGGCGGCAGGCGCGTGCGAAGTGCGACGGGTCCAGGAAGCCCGCGCGCCGACCGATCTCGGCCACCGTCAGGTGCCGGTGCGAGGGCGCATGCAGCATGCGCTGCGCCACCGCCATGCGCTCGCGCATGAGCAGCAGCGCGAAGGTGCTGCCGCCCGCCGACAGGGCGCGGTGCAGGGTGCGCAGCGACACGCCCACGGCATCGGCCACATCGGCAGCAGTAAGACCGTGCTCGCCAAAGCGCTGGCGCACGCAATGCTCGATGCGCTGAAGCAGGCCGCGCCGGGGCGGCGCCTCGGGCGCAGCGCCGCAGGCCAGCGACAACAGGCCGCCCAGGTGCTCGGCCTGCAGCGTGCCCAGGCGGGCGGGCTGTTCGGCGCGCAACTGGGTCACATAGGCGCTCAGCACCCGGCCCCATCCGGCAGCGCCGTCCACGCGCCGGCCCAGCCAGCGGTCAGCGGCGGGGCAGCCAGGTGTCCAGCCAGCCGATGGGGATCTGGATGGAGACGGTGTCCACCGCCTCGGGAAACTCCAGCAAATAGCGGCGGCGCGAATCGATCAGTGCCAGGTCGCCCGGCAGCAGGCGGGCGGCGCCGGCATCGTCCTGCGCGACATGGCAGGGCGACGACTCCTTGCAGAGCAGGTAGTAGAAGTTGTCGCCCCCGCTGCGGCGGATGCCCTGCAAGGTGCGGCGCACGCGCTGCGCGCTGCCGCTCACGCGGTTGACGCGCAAGCCGCCGCAGGGCATGGAGGCGAGCGTGGCCGAAAAAGCCTGGCGCTGGCCGGGCTCCACCTCCATGTCGAGGAAGCAGTCGCAGACCGCGCCGACCCAGTAGTCCGCCCGCTGCGCGGCAGGAACGGCATCGGTGCTCCATGTGCGGATGGCGTATTCCATGGCCTGGCTGTCGGCGGTCGGCTCCGACTGCATTGCTATGCTCTTGGATGCCATGGTGCGCTCTCCCTGTGCGCTGCGGGCCGTTCTGGCTTGAATGGGCGCTCGGCTCAGGCGTCCCTGCGCACACGCCCGAGCAGCAGCACCGCCGCGGCCGCCAGCACCGCCGGCACGGCGGCTACCAGGATGATGGACGCGGGTGTCCAGGCCGCGGCCAGCAGGGCGCCGCCTGCCAGCGGCCCGACGATGGCGCCGATGCGGCCCACGCCCAGCGCCCAGCCCACGCCGGTGGCGCGGATGTGGGTGGGGTAGATGGCGGCGGCCAGCGCGTTGCAGCCGATCTGCGCGCCCACCACGCCGAAGCCCGAGAGCGCGGCGCCGGCCAGCAGACCCGTGAGGTTCTGCCCGCTGAAGGCGATCAGCGCGATGAAGCCGGCCGAGGCGGCGTAGGCCGCGCCCAGCACGGTGTAGGCGCTGAAGCGGTCGATGAGCCGGCCCAGCGCGAGCGCACCCACCACGCCGCCCAGGTTGAGCATGGCGGTGGAGAGAATGGCTTTCTCCAGTGGCAGGCCGGCGCTTTTGAGCAGCGTGGGCAGCCAGTTGACCAGGAAGTACATGACCAGCAGGTTCATGAAGAACGCCAGCCACAGCAGCATGGTGGTGGGCAGGCGGCCATGGCGGAACAGCTCGAACACCGAGAAGCCCGCCTGCACCCCAGCAGCCTCGCCGCGCAGCCCGGCCATCACCGTGGCCGGGTCTTCGCCCGGGTAGGCGCTCTTGACGATGGGCTCGTAGCGCGCGGGCGCGGCGCCGCTGGCGGCCAGGTAGCGCAGCGATTCGGGCAGCAGCGCGGCCAGCACCGGCAGCAGCAGCAGGGGCAGCACGCCGCCCAGCACAAACACCGAGTGCCAGTCGAAATGCGCGATGAGCCAGCTGGAGATCAGCCCGCCCAGGGTAGAGCCCAGCGGAAAGCCGCAGAACATCACCGTGACCAGCGTGGCGCGCAGGCGCTGCGGCGCATATTCGCTGGTCAGGGCGATGATGTTGGGCATGGCCGCGCCCAGGCCCACGCCGGTGATGAAGCGGTAGGCCAGCAGCTCGTTCATGCTGGTGGCCCAGGCCGTGAGCAGCGCGAACAGGCCGAAGATGAAGGTGGACAGCAGGATGATCTTCTTGCGGCCCCAGCGGTCGGCGGCCGGGCTGAGCAGGAAGGCGCCGGCCATGAGGCCGAAGAGCCCGGCCGCGAAGATGGGCCCGAACTCCGAGGGCTTGAGCCCCCAGTCTTCCGCGATGCGCGGCGCCACGTAGGCGATGGATTGGGTGTCGAAGCCGTCGAGCATGGCGACGATGGCGCACAGCAGCGTCACGCGCAGCTGCAGCGGCCCGAAGGCGGCGCGGTCTGCCGCCGGAATGCCGGCGGCCATGGATGGGGTCATTTTGTCTCTCTCCGTCTTGTAGGGATGGGGGTGGCTCATGGGCCGGGGACCACAGGAAAATCAAGGCTGGTAGTCGGGCTGCTCCTGCGGTCGGGCCGCGATGAAGGCGGGGTGCCGTTCGGCGTGCGCGTACACGGCCATGGCACGCGCATGGGGTTGGAGGTCGCAACCCGCGCGCAGCGCGTTGGCCACCTGGGGCACCAGACACACATCGGCCAGCGTGGGCTGGTCGCCAAAGCACCAGGGGCCGCTTTCGTCACCGTGCCTGGCCAGCAGCCGCTCCACAGCCTCGAAGCCCTCGGCCGCCCAGTGGGCGTACCACGCGTCCTTCTGCGCCGCGCTCAAGCCCAGCGGCCCTTGCAGGTATTTCAGGATGCGCAGGTTGTTGACCGGGTGCATGTCGCAGGCGATGACATGGGCCAGCTCCAGCACACGGGCACGCAGCCGGGGCTCCAGCGGGATCAGGCGCGGCTCGGGGTGGCGCTGGTCCAGGTAGTCGAGGATGGCCATGGACTGGCCCAGTGCGAAGTCGCCATCCACCAGAAGGGGGACGGCCCGCGATGGATTGAGTGCCGCATAGCCCGGCGCGCGGTGCTCGCCGGTGCGGATGTTCACCCCGTGGTAGTCGGCGGGCAGCCCTTTGAGGGCCAGCGCGATGCGCACCCGGTACGAGGTGGAGCTGTTGAAGAAGCTGTAGAGCTGCACGGCGGGCTCCACGGCGTCAGACCACGTCCACCCGCAGCTCGCCCAGGCGTTCCACGCCCACGACCATGCGGTCGCCGCGCACCACCGGGCCCACGCCTTCGGGGGTGCCGGTGTAGATCAGGTCGCCCGGCTCCAGTCGGAACCAGGTGGAGAGGTCGGCGATGGTCTCGGCCACCGACCAGATCAGGTGCGACACGTCGCTGCGCTGGCGGTCCGCGCCGTTCACGGTGAGCCAGATGCCGGCCTGCTCGAAGTGGCCCACGTCGCTGGCGCGGTGGATGGGGCCGATGGGCGCGGAGGCATCGAAGGCCTTGCCGATCTCCCAGGGCCGGCCCATCTGGCGCATTTCCATCTGCCGGTCGCGGCGGGTCATGTCCAGGCCCACGGCATAGCCCCAGGCGTGCTGCAGCGCGTTCTCGCGGGCGATGTCGCTGCCCGCTTTGCCGATGGCCACGACCAGTTCCGCCTCGTAGTGGAAGTTGTCCGTGCGCGAGGGGTACGGCAAGCGCAGCGTCTCGCCATGGGCCACGGGGATGACGGCATCGGCCGGCTTGCAGAAAAAGAAGGGCGGCTCGCGGTCGGGATCGAACCCCATCTCGCGGGCATGGGCCGCGTAATTGCGGCCCACGCAGTAGACGCGGCGCACGGCGAAGGCATCGCTGCTGCCTGCAACGGGCACGGCAACGGAGGGAGGAGCGGGAAACACGAAGGCCATGGAGATGTCTTTCAAACGGGGATTGAAGATTCAGAATGCGCAGCGGCTCACAGGCGCTCTTCGCGCAGCAGGCCCAGGGCGGCCTGCACCGGGCGGTCGGAATAGCTGAACAGCACCGCGTCCTGCGTCGCGGCCAGCTGCACGGGTGCCCACGAGGGGGCGACGAAGGTATCGCGCGGGCCGAACTGGAAGGTGCGCTCGCCGATGCGCGCCGTGCCCTGGCCCTCGACCACGCTGAACACGGTCGCGTCGGTGGCACGGTAGGTGCGGCCCTGGAAGCCGGCCGGCAGGAACTGCATGAACGTGGCCATGGTGGGCATGGGCCACCCCCCGGTGGCGGGGTTCACGTAGCGCAGCTTGACGCCGTCCCAGGCGTCCAGCTCGCCCTGGCGGAACAGCCGGTCCAGCGCCTCGCGGCTGCGCTCGTAGGGGTAGCTGAAGAGGGGCGAGGTCGAGCCCTCCGCAGCGCGGTGGCGCACCGGCACCATGTTGTGGCCGAAGGCGGCAAAGCTGTGCCCCTCGGCGCGGCTCACGGGCTGCACCGCTTCGGGGTAGTTCTCCGCGAAGCCCGCATCCAGGTGGCCGATGAGGGGAATGTCGAGCCCGTCGAGCCAGACCACGGGCTCGCCGCCGTCCACCACCGCCGGGTTGCCGTGGTCGTGCCAGGTCCACGAGGGGGTGATGATGAAGTCGCCCGGGTGCATGGTGGTGCGCTCGCCGTTGACGGCCGTGTAGGCACCCCGCCCTTCCACGATGAAGCGCAGCGCCGACTGCGTGTGGCGGTGGCTGGGCGCGACCTCGCCGGGCAGGATGAGCTGCAGCCCCGCATACAGCGTGGAGGTGATGCTGGCGCGGCCGGGCAGGCCGGGGTTCTCCAGGATGAGCACGCGGCGCACGGCCTCCTCGGCGCTAATGACCTCTCCCGCCTGCATGACGAGCGGGCGCACGTCCTCGTATTTCCAGAAGGCGGGCACGGCCCGCGGGCGGGGTTCGCGCGGCACCAGGCTGTGCAGCGATTCCCAGAGCGGGGCCATGCCGTGGCGGGCGATGTGGTCGTAGTAGGCCTGCCGGTCGGCGGATGCGGCGGCAGGCGGCGATGCCAGGGTGGGCGTGTCCATGCGTTGTCTCCTGTGTCTGCGGCCAGCCATGCCAAAGCACTCGAATGCGCGCTGCCAGCCGGTCCATGGGGCGGATTATTCGAACCCGTCGATAGTCCGTAAAATCATTTATTGGTCTTATCCATAATCTTTTGGATATACCTTTAATACCACCGACGACCCCATGGACTGGACCCACCGCCTGCGCCTGCGACAGCTGCAGATGCTTTTGAGCCTGGCGCAGACCGGCAACATGAGCCAGTCGGCGCAGTTGCTCCATACCGCGCAGCCCGCGCTCTCCAAGTGGCTCAAGGAGCTGGAAGAGGACCTGGGCATGGTGCTGTTCGAGCGCCATGCGCGCGGGCTCAAGCCCACGCCCCAGGGCGAGGCGCTGATCGCCCATGCCCGGCGCATCGAGGCCCACCTGGACAGCGCCCGCGACGACATGCAGGCGCTGCGCGACGGCGGCAGCGGGCTGGTGGCGGTGGGCACCTCGGGCGCGTCGGCGTCCGACGTGGTGCCCATGGCCGTGCTGCGCCTGCTGGAGTGGCTGCCGCGCGCACAGATCCGGCTGGCCGAAAGCACCATGAACGTGCTCATGCAGCAGCTGGCCCATGGCGAGCTGGACGTGGTGGTGGGCCGCTCCGCGCCCGAACTGCACGACACGCACATCCACACCGAGATGCTGTACATGGAGCCCATCCACTTGGTGGCACGCCCGCAGCACCCGCTGCTGCGGCAGGAGCGCGCGCTGGAATGGGGCGATCTCATGGCCTACCGCTGGCTCGTCTGGCCGCGCGGCACGCCGATCCGCAATGCGCTGGAGGGCGCGCTGGCAACCGCCGGGCATGCGCTGCCGCAGGGCAGCGTGGAGTCCAACTCCGTCACGCTCAACCTCACGCTGCTGGGCCACAGCGACATGATCGGCATGGCCTCGCACCGCGCGGCGCTGCGGTTTTCGCACATGGGCGCGCTGCGCGTGCTGCCGGTGCGGCTGTCGGGCTTCGGCTCGGTGTCGATGTACTGGCGCGAGAACACCACCGACCGGGCGGCGGTGGCCAGCATGCTGCGCGCCCTGCGCGAGGCCGCCGCACCCGCCTCCTGACCGCACGCCAGGGCGTGCAGGCCCGTGCCATTGGGGGCACCATGGCGGCCTGGGCGCACGGTGCGCCCCCACGCGCAGGAGACAACCCATGGCCCAGGCCACCCACGCAGTTTTCAACCAGTTTTCCGAACGCACCGACTACGACCTGCTCGCCACCGATGCCGCGCTGCAGGACGGGCTGCGCCGCGCGGGTGAGCAAGGCGCCCTGCCCGCCCTGGGCGCCTACGCACGGCAGCTCGGCACGGCCGCGACAGGGGCCCTGGCCGAACAGGCCAACCGCCACATGCCGCAACTGCACCGCTTTGACAACCGGGGCCGGCGCATCGACCGGGTCGAGTTCCACCCCGCGTGGGACGCGCTCATGGCGCTCTACCGCGCGCAGGGCCTGGTCTCCATGCCCTTCGACAGCGACCGGCCCGGCCGATGGGCCGCCTGGGCCGCGGGCTTTTACCTGCACGGCCAGGTCGAGCAGGGCACCCTGTGCCCCGCCACCATGACGCAGGCCGCGATCCCACTGCTGCGCAAGGAGCCCGCGCTCTGGGCGCAGCTGGCGGACAAGCTCCACAGCCGCACCCACGACCCGCGCGACCGGCCCGCGCAGGAAAAATCCAGCGTCTGGCTGGGCATGGGCATGACCGAAAAGCAGGGCGGCTCCGACGTGCGCGCCAACACCACCGTGGCCACGCCCGTCGGCGCGGGCGGGCGCGGCGGCGAATACCGGCTGCACGGCCACAAGTGGTTCTTCTCCACCCCGCAGAGCGACGCGCACCTGGTGGTGGCGCGCACCGGCGAGGGCGGCCCCTTCGCCTGCTTCTACGTGCCGCGCTGGCGGCCCGACGGCACGCTCAACGCGGTGCACGTGCAGCGCCTGAAGGACAAGGTGGGCAACCGCAGCAACGCCAGCGGCGAGGTGGAATTCGACGGCGCCTGGGGCCTGCTGATGGGCGAGGAAGGCCGCGGCATCCCCACGATCATCGAGATGGCGACCACCACGCGCCTGAGCTGCGTGGCCGGCAGCGCCGCCATCCTGCGCCAGGCCACCGTGCAGGCCATCGCCTATGCCCGCCAGCGCCACGCCTTCGGCCGGGCCCTGGCCGAGCAGCCGCTGATGCGCGCCGTGCTGGCCGATTTGGCGCTGGAGAGCGAGGCCGCGCTGGCGCTGCTGATGCGCCTGGCCGAGGCTTTCGAGCGCGACGACGACGGCACCGCCAGCGCGGCCGACCGCGCCTGGAAGCGCGTGATGACGCCCGCCGCCAAGTTCTGGGTCTGCAAGCGCGGCGTGGGGCTGCCGGCGAGGCCATGGAGGTCTTCGGCGGCAACGGCTACGTGCAGGACGGCGTGATGGCGCGACTCTTTCTCGAATCGCCCGTCAACTCGATCTGGGAAGGCTCGGGCAACGTGATGTGCCTGGACGTGCTGCGCGCCCTGGCGCGCGAGCCCGAGGCCGCGTCGGCGCTGCTGCAGGACTTCTCCGACGCCGCGGCCGGCGAGCCGCGCATCCTCGACGCGCTCCGGCCCCTTGAAGGCCTGCTCGCCCTCCCGCCCGAACAGCTGGAGCCCCTGGGCCGCCAGCTCGTGCAGCGCCTGGTGCTGGTGGCGCAAGCCTGCCTGCTGCGCCGCCATGCGCCGCAGGCGGTGGCGGATGCGTTCATTGCCACCCGGCTGGAGGACGGCGGCGCAGGCCGCGTCGTGGGCGCCATCGACACCCGAGCGATGGACACCGGGGCGATTCTGGAACGGGCGTTTCCGGCGTGATCCAGCCGGCTACGCCCCACGCGTTGCCACGCGGCCTTCGCGCGTCCGGCGGACGTCGCTCCGGCCATCCGATTGCTATCAATTAAATAGCAACAACGGCATGCAATCTCCCGGCATGCGGCGGTTTTCGCTAAAAACGGGCTCGGACGCGCCTGCCACAGTGGGCGAGGGCCGCCTGTGGTCGCTTCGATCACCGCCAGAGAGCACGCTCACCTCGGCACGCCACCCCAACGCTGCAGCAGCAACGCGTCCTCGGCAGCGCGCTGGCGTTGCATGAACTCGGCGGCGGCCACGTTGTAGGCCACGCGCTCCTGCACGTGGGCATCGCCATCGCGCGGCAGATCGCGGTCATGGAACGGGTCTTCGTCGAAAGCCGCATCGAGTGCGGCGAACGCCTCGCGATGCAGGTGCCGCATGCCGACGCGCCAGGTTTCGTTGGACAGCAGGTAGGCCGTGAGCTGCCGGTCGTCGCTTTCGGCGTCCATCACCCCCGCGGCCAGGGCCGACAGGTCGCCGGGCGTCAGCACGCTTTGCGCGGCATAGGTCATCTCGGAGGGCACGCTGTCCGGCAGCCACAGCAGGGCCTTCAGGCTGACCTTGGCGTGCAGCATGGTCTCCAGGGGTTCCCTGCGCAACTGCCGTTCCATGTCCTCGGGAATACCGGGCGTTTCCAGCGCCTGCCGGATGAAGTGGTGCACGGCCGTCTCCAGCGCTCCCAGCCGGAACTGCTGCCGCGCCCAGCCGTCCAGCCCCGCCGCATCGATGCGGCCCTCTTGCACCGCCTGGACCATCTGGTGGTTGCGCACCGCGAGCACGATGGCGGAAAAGCCTTCGGCCACGTTGTCGCCGCACGATCCGAGCGCGTTCTCGGCCATGGCCAGCACCCGCGCCCGGAGCCGGCCGTCGCGGGCGATGGCCTGGATCACCTGCGCCCCTTCCTGCAGGAGGGTGGCGCCCGGCCCGTGGGCTTTCCGCAGCGCCGGGGTGGACGGCAGCCTTCGCTCCAGCAAATGGGCGAACGCGGGCGCGTTTTCCTCGCCATCGAAGGCTTCCTGGGCTTCCAGCCAGAGCGAGAAGGGTGCCCGCAACTCGGATCGAAGATGGGGTGGCGTGGCTTTGTGCAGGGCCCCGGCACCGATCGCCCGGTAACCCTGCTCCGCGAGGGCCACGGTGCCCTCACGGGACAGCCGTTCGGCATGGTCCGGCGTGAGCGTGGCGCCGTTCTCGCCATGGGCCTGCAAGGCACGTTCGGCCGCATCGCGCAGGGGCTGCGCAAGCGATTCGTCGCCGATGACCCGCAGGAAATGGTTGAACGCCTCGCGGTATTCCGGGCCCCGCATGCGGGTCTCGCCGTCGCGGACCGCAGCCGCGCCATCGAGCGGGGCGCAGGCCCGAAGCAGGGACAGGACCCGCTGGCCGGCCTGGGCCAGGCGTCCCGCATCGCGGCGGGCCCGCAGTTGCGCATTCAATACCGACATCCACAGGTTCATCTCCTGGGAGGGCGCCTGCAGGTCGGGATGCTTTCGCCACTGCGCCTCCAGGGTGCGCGCCAGAAGCTGGCGCTGCCCGGGGGCCAGGGCCTTGGCGTGCAGATACTGGGCGGAGGCAGGCGCTTGCAGCCAATCCGTCCATGCCGGCAAGGGCACGGCCGGCGCCTCGGCCGTCGCGTCCGGGGTGGGCACCCAGTGTGGCTGCACGGGCGTTGCTGGCGCGCCCTGCGCTGCTCCATCGGCAGGCGCCGGCGGGATTGCCAGCAACTCGCCCAGAGTGCGCCGCACGGGAAGCGGGGGCATCGGCGCGGCGGCGGTGGCCCCGGGTACCGAAGGCGCCCGCGTCGCCAAGGCCCCCGAGGGCATTCTCAACAGCGATCCGAGCGTGGGCCTCTGCGGCGGGGTGACCGTCGCGGGCGCGTAATCGGCCGGCCTCTGCAGTAGCGGCGCGGCAGGCACGGACGGCGCACGGGAAGGGCCGGACAGGGGCATGGCGCAACGCGGAGTGAAGAACGCCGACATGCTGCCCGGGGCCCGGACCCGGGGCCGCCTGCGGCCCGAAGGGGCTGTGCTGGAGGCGAACCGGCCCGCCGGCGCCGCCGGTGGGTCGGCGTTGGCGTTGGCGTTGGCGTTGGC
>NZ_BAAJYT010000062.1:0-19695 GCF_057541515.1 Acidovorax sp. KNOB132 | reverse complement strand
CGCAGCACGGCGGGGCCCACCTCGCCCGCCAGCCGGCGGCGCGCCTGCGCGATGGCATCGAACTCCAGCCGCCCGCCGCCGATGGTGCCGGCCAGGCCATCGGCCAGCACGGCCATCCACGCACCGCTTTCGCGCGGCACCGAGCCTTGGGTAGACTCCACCTCCACCATGCAGGCCGGGCCGTGCGCCAAGCCCTCCAGCAAACGATGCAACGCCGCCATCACCATCCGAGTCCTCCGGTACGCCCCGCGCAACGGCAGCACGGGCACCGCACAGCATAGCCACAGCGAGACCTGCCCATGCCCACCCCTTCTCCTGAACGGCTTCCTCGCCGGCCGCGCGGCCGGTGGCTGGCGGCCAGCGTCATGGCCGCCCTGGCATCCCTCATCGCGGCCTGCCGGTCGTCGGGACCGGAACCGGCACCCCCGCCCGCCAAGGCCGCGTCGGACACCAGCAGCCCGCTGGAGAAGGAGGTGGTGGGCCCGGTGCCTGCCGAGCAAGGCTCCGCGCGCCCCTCGGCCGCCGAAACGCCCCGCGCCTACCGGCAGGACGCCGCCACCCACCTGTACGGCCTGAACGCCCACCGCATCTACAAGGGCAAGCTGCCGCCCTTGCTGTACGCCATCGGCACGCTGCAGGTGGACATCGACCGCGCCGGCCGCGTCACGCGGCTGAACTGGATGCGCGCGCCGCGCCATGCGCCCGAGGTCATCGCCGAGATCGAGCGCACCGTGCGCGCCGCCGCGCCCTACCCCGTGCCCTCGCGGATGGGCAAGGTCACCTACACCGACACCTGGCTTTGGCACAAGTCCGGGCGCTTCCAGCTCGACACGCTGACCGAGGGCCAGCTCTGAGCGGGGCCTTCGCCCGGCCCGCCCGGCGGCCCGCGCTCAGGAGCCGCGGTAGGTGGAATAGCTCCACGGGCTGACCAGCAGCGGCACGTGGTAGTGCTGGTCCGCGTGGGCCACGCCGAAATCGAGGCTCACCTGGTTCAGGAAGTTCGGCTCGGGCAGTTGCACCCCCCGGCTGCGGAAATAGCCCGCCACGTCGAACGTGAGGCGGTAGGTGCCCGCGCGCAGGCTGGCGTTGTCGAACAGCGGCGCATCGGTGCGGCCATCGGCGTTGAGCACCAGCCGCTGCAGCAGCGTGGCGGCCTCGCCATGGGTGGCATACAGGGCCACGGCCATGCCCGCCGCGGGGCATCCGTGCATGGTGTCGAGAACGTGGGTGCTGAGGCCCATGGGCCATCTCCTTGGGGTGGATTGAAGGGATCGGAAACCGCCCCCGCCGGCAGCGCGGCGAGCGGACGACCCGCCGAGTATGCATGGGCGCCATGGTCCACAAG
Source organism: Acidovorax sp. KNOB132 (assembly GCF_057541515.1). Taxonomy (NCBI): domain Bacteria; kingdom Pseudomonadati; phylum Pseudomonadota; class Betaproteobacteria; order Burkholderiales; family Comamonadaceae; genus Acidovorax; species Acidovorax sp. KNOB132. Next base: position 18,350 of record NZ_BAAJYT010000062.1, on the reverse strand, counting down.
GCGCGCCTGGCTCCTACCCCACGCAATGGGTCCGAATATCTTTCGGACATTTACAAAAATGCTTTTCGGCATACAAATCCCGGCGATTTTCCTGCCGTGGCTTGGATATCATCGCCACGCTTGAATTTTCAAGCCGGTATATTCAAAACCATGAATGGAGGTTTTTCCAATGCAACGCCTTGCCGCCGTTTTGCTGGCTTCTTCGCTTTCCCTGATGGCCCTGCCGGCCAGCGCCAAAAGCCGGCTCGATAATCCGGCTGACATCCAGCAGGCGCTGGCCGCCGGGGACGCGGTGTCGGTCGCCATCGACCTCTCGCTGTGCACCCCCAACTCCGCCAATGCCACCCCGAGCCGCACGCGCGGCGGCCTTCGCATCGAGGCCTACCGCATCGTCGAAGACGGCACGCTGTCCTTCAGCGACGCCCATTTCACCGTCGCCCGCGACGGCCTGCCGATCCAGCAGCTGCTGCGCTACCAGGTGCGCCCGGACGGCACCATCGACTTCACCATGTTCGTCTTCGACCTGCCCGGCTACCAGCAGCGCGCCGAACCGCTGGCCTACCGCTGCGCGATCAACCAGGGCCTGCGCTTTCACGCCGATTAATCCCACCAAGGATTGACAAAGCACACCGCCCCGCCGATCCCAACGATCGGCGGGGCGGTGCAGGGTGATTTTCAAAATGCTGCCGCCCCATATTCCGGGCGGCATTTTTATGGATTATCGAAGCCGTTGAAAGCCCGCCGCGTCAACGCGCCGCGCAGAAACCGAATTCCGCCTTCGCTCCGGGGGCCAGCGTCTTGTTCCAGTCCACGCCCGAAGCGTGGAGCGTGCTGCCCGATTGCGACCACACGGCGTTCCAGAGGTTGTTGACCGTGCCGGTGATGGTCAGGTTCAGGGCCCAGTCGCCCGCCGCGCCGCCGGTGTTGGTGACCTGCACGCGCTCGCAGTAGCCGGTGTTCCATTCGCTGTCCACGATGACCTGGGTGCTGAAGCTGGCGCCGCCCGTGGGAGGGGTGGTCGGCGGTGTAGTGGGCGGCGTCGTCGGGGGCGTGGTCGGAGGGGTGGTGGGCGGTGTGGTCGGCGGCGTCGTGGGAGGGGTGCTGGAGCCGTCGCCCCACAGGCGCTGGAGCAGCGTGACCTTGTCGGTGCGCACCGTCGTCCAGTCGTCGTTCAGGATGCCGCCCGTGTCGCCGCTGTTGGGGTTCCACGACCAGTAGAAGCCGCTGCGGATGCCCTTGCCGATGAGGTAGTCCACCAGCTTGTTCTGCCAGGCCACGTCGCGGGCATCGCCCTGGCCGAACTTGCCGCCGAACTCGCCCAGCAGCACGGCGTGGCCGGCCTGCACGAAGCGGCCGAAGTGCTGCTCCCAGATGGCGGGCATGTTGTCGGGGAAATTGGAGGCGCCGAAATACGGCTGGCCGTACACGTCCGGACCGTAGGCGTGCGGCGCGAGCAGCAGGCGATCGGCCGGAATGTTCAGCGGCGTGCACTCCAGCGGCTCCAGGCTGCCGCCCCACCAGTGGCCGCCGCTGCTGGAGCAGCTGGGGTTCTCCGCCACGCCTTCCACCACGATCAGCCAGCGGGGCGCCACCTGCAGCACGGCGGCCGAGGCGCGCTCGGCCGCGCGGTTCCAGTCGGTGGCGGCATTGCCGGTGCCCCAGGTGGCGGCGCCGTGCGGCTCGTTCTTGAGGTCCAGGCCGATGACGCCGGGCACGCTGGCGTAGCGCTGCGCGACGAAGGTCAGGTCGGTGATCCACTGCTGCTCGCTGTACGAGCCGGTGTACCAGAGCTCGGAAATGCTCTGGCAGTCGGGCGTGTGGTGGTCCAGCAGCACGTACATGCCGCGGCTGCTCAGCTCGTTCACCACCTTGTCCAGCACCTGCAGGGCGCTCAGGCCCTGCAGGTCGGCGTTGCGGCCGTAGTCGATGCTGTTGGGCGGCGTGCCGCGCAGCGTCTGCGGGCAGAACGGCAGGCGCACGGCATTGAAGCCCTGGCCCTGCATCTGCGTGATCATGTCCTTCCAGTTGCGCGCCCACAGCCCGTGGACCACGTTGGTGTTGGTCTCGAAGCCGAACCAGTTCACGCCGCGCAGCTGCACGGCATTGCCGTTGTCGTCCACCACCTTGCCGGCATCGATCGCATAGCTCCAGGACAGGCTGCTGGCCGCCAGCAGGCAGCCGCCCAGCACGAGCTTCTTCAGTAAGGATTTCATCGCCATGTCGCACCTCCGTGGTTGAAAGGAAGGCCCGCCGGAGGGCCGCGACCACGGCCAACATTCTTCCTGGCGGAAACCAGACTGACATGCTAGGGCCAGAGTTCCCCGTCAAAGTGCAACTTTTCAACGCAGACGTTCGCAAATGCAAATGGGAGGTGCGCCGACAGGCGCGGCCGCAGGGAAGCGGCAGGCAACTTCTCTACACTCGCCACGGCGCCGCCGCTGGGCGTCCACCGATTCATAACGAGGAGAGAGCATGAACCCCATCCAACGCACGCTGCTGGCCAGCAGCCTGGCCCTTGCCCTGGCCAGCCTGGCCGCCTGCACTAACGTGCCCACGGCCGGCCCCGGCAGTGCCGAGGGAGCGCCCGCCGCCGCGCCGCAGGCCGTGCAGCAGACGGCCGCGGCCCGCGCCGCCAGCAATTCCTACGATTTCGACATGGATGTGTTCCACCCGGTGGTGGCGCGCAACGGCATGGTCTCCACCGAACAGGAACTGGCCTCGCGCGTGGGCCTGGACATCCTCAAGGCCGGCGGCAATGCAGTGGATGCCGCGGTGGGCATCGGTTTCGCGCTGGCCGTGGTGCTGCCCAATGCGGGCAACCTGGGTGGCGGCGGTTTCATGATGGTGCACGACGCCAAGACCGGCAAGGACGTGGCGCTCGACTTCCGCGAAGTGGCGCCGCAAAAGGCCACCCGCGACATGTACCTCGACGCCAGCGGCAACGTGGTGGACGGCAAGTCCCTGTACACGCCCTACGCCGTGGGCGTGCCGGGCACGGTGGCGGGCATGGAGCATGCGCTCAAGAACTGGGGCACGCTGCCGCTGTCGCGCGTGATCGCCCCGGCCATCGCGCTGGCGGACAAGGGCTTTCCCGTCAGCCTCACGCTGGCCAAGACGCTGCACCAGGAGAAGGCCAACATGGGCAAGTGGCCGGCGACGCGCCAGATCTTCTGGCGCGGCGACAGCCCGCTCAAGGTGGGCGACCGGCTGGTGCAAAAGGACCTGGCGCAGTCGCTGCGGCTCATCAGCCAGCAGGGTGCCAAGGCGTTCTACCAGGGCCCCATCGCGCGCCGCATCGCCGCCGAGATGGCGCCCCACCCCGGCGCCCTCACGCTGCAGGACCTGGCGGCCTACAAGGTGGTCGAGCGCGAGCCGGTGCGCGGCACCTACCGCGGCTACCAGATCGTGACCATGCCGCCCCCGTCCTCCGGCGGCGCGCACCTGGTGCAGATGCTGAACATGCTGGAGCAGTGGCCGCTGTCGCAATGGGGGCAAAACAGCGCGCAGACGATCCACTACATGGCCGAGAGCATGAAGCTCGCCTACGCCGACCGCTCGGAGTACCTGGGCGATCCGGACTTCGTGAAGATCCCGCTCAAGGGCCTGACCTCCAAGGCCTACGCGCACTCGCTGGCCAAGGGCATCAGCCCCACCACGGCGCGCCAGGCCAAGGACATCAAGCCCGGCCAGCCCCAGCCGTATGAAAGCGACCAGACCACCCACTACTCGGTGGTGGACAAGGCGGGCAACGCCGTGGCGGTGACCTACACACTCAACACCAACTTCGGCAGCGGCATCGTCGCCAAGGGCACCGGCATCCTGCTGAACAACGAGATGGACGACTTCTCCGCCAAGCCCGGCGTGGCCAACACCTACGGCCTGGTCGGCGGCGATGCCAATGCGGTGGCGCCCAACAAGCGCCCGCTGTCGTCGATGACGCCCACCATGGTGCTCAAGGACGGCAAGCCCATGCTCGTGACCGGCAGCCCCGGCGGCGCGCGCATCATCACCACGGTGCTGCAGACCATCGTGAACACCATTGACTTCGGCATGAACCCGGCCGAGGCGGCCTCGGTGCCGCGCGTGCACCACCAGTGGACGCCCGACGAGCTGCGCGTGGAAAAGGGCCTCAGCACCGACACCCTGTCGCAACTGCAGGCCCGCGGCCACCACATCGCCGTGAAGCCTTCGATGGGCCGCACGCAGACCATCCAGTTCCACGACGGGCTGCTGTACGGCGCCTCCGACCCGCGCAATCCCGACGGCGAGACGCTGGGCTATTGACGCTGGGCTGCCGGCCCGCGGCGTTCCCCGCCCTCCCAGGCCGTGCTCCGCAAGGGGCGCGGCCTTTTTTCATGGGGGCGTGGGCCCGGAGAAGTTTCAAGCCAAAAAGGCCTGCAGCGCATATTCCACTAGGGCATGTTGCTATGAATAATGTAGCAATTGACCCGGCGGCCAACGCACCGGGGCAGGGACCGGGCGCTTTCGCCGGCCCCGACCCCTATGCCTACGCGGACAGCCCCGAGCACCGCGAAGGCATCATGGCGTTCCTGGCCAAACGTCCTCCCGTCTTCTGACACCCGACCGTTTTCCTCTTTTTTTGTATGAGCCAACACAACCTGTACACCGCCCTGCGCGCGGCCTTTCCGGACGACCTGGATGCCGTCGCCGTCGAAACCACGGCGGCCGACGGCACGCCCCTGCACTACACCTGGAGCGACCTGGACCGCGCCAGCGCGCGCATCGCCAACCTGCTGGCGTCGCTGGACCTGCCGGACGGCAGCCGCATCGCGGTGCAGGTCGAAAAGTCGGTCGAGGCCCTGCTGCTGTACCTGGCCACGCTGCGCGCGGGGCATGCCTTCCTGCCGCTGAACACGGCCTACCAGAGCGGCGAGATCGAATACTTTGTCGGCAATGCGGAGCCCGCGGTGGTGGTGTGCTCGCCCGCCAACTTCGGCTGGGTGTCCAAGATCGCCTTCACGGCCGGCACGCAGCATGTGTTCACGCTGGGCGACGACCGCACCGGCACACTGCTGGAGCGTGCCGCGCACCACGGCGACACGCACCTGCCCGTGCCGCGGGCGGCCGACGACCTGGCCGCCATCCTGTACACCAGCGGCACCACCGGCCGCAGCAAGGGGGCGATGCTCACGCACGGCAACCTGCTGTCCAACGCGCAGGTGCTCAAGGAATACTGGGGTTTCCGGCCGGACGACGTGCTCATCCATGCGCTGCCCATCTTCCATGTGCACGGCCTGTTCGTGGCGATCCATGCGGCGCTGCTCAACGGCAGCAAGATGATCTGGCTGGCGCGGTTCGACCCGCGCGCGGTGGTCGCCGCCATGCCGCGCGCCACCGTCTTCATGGGCGTGCCCACGCTGTACGTGCGCCTGCTGGCCGAGCCGGGCCTCACCCGCGAGGCGGTGCGGAACATGCGCCTGTTCATCGCGGGCTCGGCGCCGCTGCTGATCGAGACCTTCCGCGAATGGCAGGAGCGCACCGGCCACACCATCCTGGAGCGCTACGGCATGAGCGAGACCATCATGCTCACCTCCAACCCCTACACGGCCGACCCGCGCCACGGCGGCCAGGACGAACGCCGGGGCGGCACCGTGGGCTTTGCGCTGCCGGGCGTGGGCCTGCGCGTGGTGGACGATGCGGGCGCGCCGCTGCCCGTGGGCGAGATCGGCAATATCCAGGTGCGCGGGCCCAACGTGTTCAAGGGCTACTGGCGCATGCCCGAGAAGACGCAGGAAGAGTTCAGCACCGATGCCGACGGGCACCGCTGGTTCAAGACCGGCGACGTGGGCCGCGTGGACGAGCGCGGCTACGTGAGCATCGTGGGCCGCAGCAAGGACCTCATCATCAGCGGGGGCTACAACGTCTATCCGGCCGAGATCGAGGGCTACATCAACGAGATGCCCGGCGTGGCCGAGAGCGCGCTCATCGGCGTGCCGCACCCGGACTTCGGCGAGGTCGGCGTGGCCGTCATCACGCCCAAGCCCGGCGCGCAGCTGGATGGCGACGCCATCGTGGGGCGGCTCAAATCGCAGCTGGCCAACTTCAAGATTCCCAAGCGCTGCTTCATCGCCCCCGAGCTGCCCCGCAACGCCATGGGCAAGGTGCAAAAGAACCTGCTGCGCGAGCAGCACAAGGGGCTGTTCGCCTGACCCGGTGGCCGGCGACGGCGGGCCCCGGCAGGCACGGGCCGTGGAACGCGGGGGAAAAGCCGCTTCACCGATGGGGTGGCAGGTGCTAACCTGACCCTCGCCCTTGCCCTCTGGAGCCCTGCCGCATGCCTGCCGTCTTGCCCCGGTCCCCAGCGACCCCGGCCCCCCCGAAACTGCCGGACAAGGACCGGTCGGTCGCCTCGGCGGTCCTGTTCGTCGTGCTGGTCGCGCTGCTGCTGGTGGCCTCCAACGTGTGGCTGGCCTGGCGGGCGCGCGATGCCGAGTGGCAGCAAGCCGCCGATGCGGCGCGCAACCTGACGCATGCCGTCGCCCAGCAGACCGATGCCATGTTCGCCGAGGTCGGCCGCGTGGTCGGCAGCGTGGTGTACGAGCTGGAGCGCTCGGAGATGGCCCCCGACGCGCTGGACCGCTTGCAGCCCGTGCTGGTCACCCACGTCGCGCAGTCCGAGCACCTGCACGGCATGTTCGTCTTCGGGCCCGATGGCCGCTGGCTCGTCAACTCGCAGCCGGTGCAGAACCCCCAGGCCAACAATGCGGACCGCGCCTATTTCATCCACCACCGCGACAGCCCGAGCACGCGCGTTGCCATCGGCAAGCCCATCGTCAGCCGGTCCTCGGGCGTGTGGGTCATTCCGGTGTCGCGGCGGATCGACGACGCCGAAGGGCAGTTCGCAGGGGTGGCGCTCGCGACCATCCGGGTGGACTACGTGCTCGGCCTGCTCAACGGGCTGCAGATCGGCGACAAGGGCGCCATCGCGCTCCTGCTGGACGACGGAACCGTCCTGGCCCGGCGGCCCTTCTTCGCCGAAGACCTGGGCCGCAGCCTGAGCGGCACGCCGCTGTTCCAGATGCTGACGCAAAGCCGCGCCGGCATCGCCACCGCGCCGTCGCCCATCGACGGCGTGCGCCGTCTGGTGGGCTTCGAGCACACCCGCAGCAATGCCCTGCTGGTCACCGTCGCGCTGGCGGAAGACGAGGTGCTGGCCGAGTGGCGCCGCTCGGCCTCGGTGCAGGCCCTGGGCATCCTGCTGCTGGTGGTCGTGGTCGGGCTGGCCGGGGGCGGCGTGATCCAGGCGGTCCGGCACCGCCGCGACGTCGAGCGCGACCTGACCGCGGCGCGCGATGCGCTGGTGCTGGCCAACGACAAGCTGGAGCACCTGGCCGAGCACGACGGCCTGACGGGGCTGTACAACCGCCGCGCCTACGACCAGCACATCGCCAGTGCGATGGCCCGATGCCGGCGCAGCCGCATGCCGGTGTCGGTCGTCCTGTTCGACGTGGATTTCTTCAAGAAGTACAACGACTTCTTCGGCCACCTCAGCGGCGACGAATGCCTGCGGCAGGTCGCCAAGGCGCTGGAGGCGTCGGTGCGCCGGCCGGAGGACATGGTGGCGCGCTATGGGGGCGAGGAGTTCGTGATCGTGCTGCCCGAGACCGACGCGGCCGGCGCGGCCCTCGTGGCCTCGGCGGCGCGCGCGGCGGTGCGCGCGCTGCAGATCGCGCACCCGCAAAGCCCCTTCGAATGCGTGACGGTCAGCGGCGGCCTGGCGTGCTGCGACTGGACGGACGGCGCGCCCGACAGCGCCCAGGACCTGCTGGCCAGCGCCGACGCCGCGCTGTATGCCGCCAAGCAGGCCGGGCGCAACACGGTGCTCTCCCTCGCCGGGCGCGGCGCTCTGGCGGCCTGACCGGCGCAGCGCGGGAGTAGGTTCCACTGTTCGCCAGAATCACTGCGCGGTCTGCGACGCAGGAGCCGGCTTGGGGTTCAGTTCATGTGCTGCAGCATCCGTTGGGCGGTTTCTTCGACGCTGAGGTTGAGATTGAAATCGGCCTTGCTCCAATCGGGCGATGGCATGCCAAGCTCTTTCAGAATACGTTCCGCGCACAGCCTGCTGACCCGTCCATTGCCGTCCATGTACGGATGGATGGCAATGAAGTTTTGCTTGAAGTGGGCCGCGATCATGGCAGCCTCCATGGGATCGTTTCCCTTGGCCTGGCGGAGCATCTTCTTGACTTCCCCGCACAGCCTCTGCAGGTCTTGCGGGATGCGTTCTGCCGGGCGAAACACGGTTTTTCCCGTGAGCGTTCCAGCCGTTCCTGACGAACCCGGCAAAGGCAGACCCCAGAAAGATGCGCCGTAGCTCTCCAGCTTGCCGATCTCTTCGGGCTGATAGGTTTTCACGCCCAGGCCGCCAGGCGCTGCAGCCCACGACTCACGTATCTGTGCGGGTTCGACCTTGTCCTTGCCACGTGCCCAGGCCAACGCATAGCCGACGGAAAGTTTGCCCTTCAGCGTGCTGTATTGGTCATCAGGTGCGTAAGCCGCCGAATGCACGACATGCAGCAGTTCTGGCGAGAACTCGCTTTTCAGTTGCCCCAGCGGAACGCTGTCCAGCACTTCGCGGGCCATTTGTTCGGCGGCATGTGCCTTGCCGCCATGGTGGCTTTGTGGCTGCAATGCGGTTCTTGGGCGCAGACCGGATGTCCCGGAAGTTCTCGCCCTTTGCGCGCTTTGAAGCCCCTCCGGTGCGGAGCCCGCGCGGGAGCGCCCGGAAGTGTTCGGTGCTTTGTCGAACGAGGCCGATGGTGGCAGGGTCGAGGCACGCGCCGTTCTCGATCCGTCAATTTTTGGAGGCATGTGAATCACATTGCTTGATGTGCTTCCCATGCTGCCCCGATTTTCCCGCAGGCCCCCTGCGCCGAACGAAAAACCTGGCCTGGTTGCGAACGGGGCTCAACCCGCCATCGGCGAACCGCTGGCGCAAAAGATGCAGCCGGCCGCGGGCGAGGTGCCTTCGCCCGGGTCCGTGCCCGCGGCGTGGCTGCAGCAGTGCTCCAGCCAGCCGCTCACCAGGCGGTACACCGACAGGTTGGTGCGGGCCGTGGGCGCGCACAGGTAGTAGCCCAGCGGGCTCTGGAAGCGCTGGCCCAGCGGCTCGACCAGCGTGCCGGCCTGCAGCTCGTCCTCCACCAGGCAGGTGGGCACGATGCCCACGCCGAAGCCCGACACGGCGGCCCGGATGATGAGCGAATACAGGTTGAAGCCCGGCCCGAAGCGGCTGCCGCCGGTGTCGCAGCCGTTCGCCGCCATCCAGTCGTGCCAGGCCAGCGGCACCTCGATGTGCTGCAGTAGCGTGGCGTGCTGCAGGTCGGCCTGGGTGCGCAGCGGCAGCGTGTCGCGCAGCTGGGGGCTGCAGACGATGCTGGTCTCCTGCCCGATCAGGTAGCGGGCATTGGCGCTGGGCCAGTTGCCGTAGCCGTACTGGATGGCGGCGTCGAACTCGTGCGGCACCGCGAAGTCGTGCGCGTGCTGGTAGCGCACGAAGTTCAGCGACACCTGCGGCAGCGTGCGCTTGAAGTGCCCCAGGCGCGGAAACAGCCACTGCGCGGCGAACGTGGGCGGCACCGAGAGGTTCAGCGCCCCGCCGTCGCCGCCATAGGACATGAGCTGGGCCGTCGCCGACTCCAGCGCGGCGATGGCCGGGCGCGTGGCGTTGAGGTAGGTGGCGCCCGCATCGGTCAGCTCCAGCCCCGACGAGCGGCGGATGAAGAGCTTCTGGCCCAGGTAGTCCTCCAGCGAGGCGATGTGGCGGCTGATGGCGCTTTGCGTTACGCACAGCTCTTTGGCCGCCATGGTGAAGGCCTGGTGCTTTGCCGCAGAGTGGAAAGCGTTCAGTTCGGAGAGGGTGGGGCAGAGGCGGCGCATGCAGTGGTATGAGCTGTAGTCATGGGCAGGTGAGATTTTAGGCGTTGCGACAAGACGCCATTGGCCCGATAAATGCAACCTGTGACGGCGTTGTGACGGTTTTTTCCGAATGAAGGTGTCAGCGTGCACCGCTTTCGGGACGGTACGGGGCCTTGGCCCCTATCGCCGGCAGCCCATGAGTAATTTCGAAGCCCCTATTTTGGATTTTTTGATTCCATGACCGCTTTGTTGATTGAAAACAGCCAGGTGCTGGACGTGCATGCGCTGGCGCTGCGCCCGGGTCTTTCGGTGCTGGTGCAGGACGGGCGCATCGCCGCGGTGGGCGAAGGCCTACAGGCCCCCGAAGGCGCCACGGTGGTCGATGCGCGCGGCATGACGCTCATGCCCGGCATGATCGACTGCCACGTGCACGTGGTGGCCTCGTCGTTCAACCTGGGCGCGGTGGCCCGAATGCCCAACGTGTTCACCATGCTGCGCTCGCTGCCCATCATGAAGGGCATGCTCGAGCGCGGCTTCACCTCGGTGCGCGATGCGGGCGGCGGCGACTGGTCGCTGGCCGAAGCGGTGCGCACGGGGCTGGTGCAGGGCCCGCGCATCTTCCCCTCGGGCAAGGCGCTGTCGCAGACCGGCGGGCATGCGGACTTCCGCCAGCGCAACGACGACCTGGACGTGTGCTCGTGCGCCTACAAGCTGGGCAACATCGGCCGCGTGGTCGATGGCGTGGACGCCTGCCGCCTGGCGGTGCGCGAAGAGATCCTCAAGGGCGCCACGCAGATCAAGGTCATGGCCTCGGGCGGCGTGGCCTCGCCCAACGATCCGATCAACAACCTGGGCTATTCCGAGGCCGAACTGCGCGCCATCGTGGAAGAAGCCTCCAACGCCAATACCTACGTGATGGCCCATGCCTACACGCCCCGCGCCATCGCCCGCGCGGTGCGCTGCGGCGTGCGCACCATTGAGCACGGCAACCTGGTGGATGCCCCCACGGCCGAGCTGATGGCCGAGCTGGGCGCCTTCATGGTGCCCACGCTCATCACCTACGAGGGCCTGGCCAACGAGGGCGAGCGCTATGGCCTGCCGGCGGTGTCCATCGCCAAGATCGACTCGGTGCGCGGCCAGGGCAGGCAGGCCATCGAGATCCTCGCCAAGGCCGGCGTGAAGATGGGCCTGGGCAGCGACCTGCTGGCCGAGACGCACTACCTGCAGGCCGACGAGCTGCGCCTGCGCGCCGACGTGCTGGGCAACGGCCCGGTGCTGCAGCAGGCCACGCTGGTCGGCGCCGAGATCCTGGGGCAGCAGGGCCAGCTGGGCGAGGTGACGCCCGGCGCCATCGCCGACCTGCTGCTGGTGGACGGCAACCCGCTCACCGACATCGCCTGCCTGCTGAACCAGGGCGAGCGCATCCGCGCCATCGTCAAGGACGGCGCCTTCGTGAAAAACAACCTCTGACACCAACCCCCCTGACCTGACCGGAGAACACCATGCAACGTAGAAATTTCGTCAAGCTCGGCGGCGCCGCAGCCGCCCTGCAGTGCCTTCCCTCCATCGGCTTCAGCCAGCAGGGCGAGGTCTTCCGCATCGGCTCGCTCACGCCCATCACCGGCGCCGGCAGCCCCTACGGCCCAGGCATGCAGCAGGCCATCCGCCTGGCGGTGGACGAGGTCAACGCCGCGGGTGGCGCGGGCGGTCGCAAGCTCGAACTCTTCACCGAGGACGACCAGACCAAGCCCGACGCGGCCGTGCTGGCCGCCAAGAAGCTGATCGAAGTGAACAAGGTGCAGGCCGTGCTGGGCACCTGGGCTTCGGGCGTGACGCTGGCGGTGATGCCGCTGACCGATGCGGCCGGCATCATCCAGATGAACGTGTCGGGCGCGCCCGCCATCTCCACGCTCGACACCAAGGACCTGGTGTGGCGCTTTCAGGCCACCAACGACCGCTTCGGCGCGGCGTTCGCCGAGATCTGCGCCAAGCGCGGCTTCAAGCGCCCGGCCACCATGGCGTTCAACAACGCCTCGGGCCTGGGCAACGTGGAAGGCTTCACCAAGGTCTGGGAAAAGCGCGGCGGCAAGGTGGCGGCGCACGTCACCTACGAGCCCAGCCGCCCCAGCTACCGCAGCGAGCTGCAGAAGATCCTCGCGGCCAAGCCCGATGTGATCGTGATGGGCTCGTACCTGCCCGACACCACCATCATCCTGCGCGAATGGTTCCAGTCCGGCGCCGACAACCAATGGGTCATCCCCGGCTGGGCGGCCAATCCCGACCTGGTGAAGGCCCTGGGCGCCGAAGTGTGCGAGGGCATCATCTCGGTGGAGACGGTCTCCAACGAAAAGAGCACCTCGTACGCGCAGTTCGATGCGGCCTTCACCAAGGCCACGGGCAAGGCGGCCTCCACCAACATCTACGCCGCCATGGCCTACGACATGGTGATCTCGCTGGCCCTGGCCATGGAAGCGGCCGGCCCCAAGGCCACGGTGGAGCAGGTCAACGCCAAGCTGCGCGAGGTGTCCAACGCCCCCGGCACGGCCGTGTACTCGTTCGCCGAAGGCAAAACGCAGCTGGGCAAGAAGGCCAAGGTGAACTACGAGGGCGCGTCCAGCAAGCTGGACTTCGACAAGTTCGGCGACGCCACGCCCGACTTCGGCGTGTTCATCATCGAAAAGGGCCAGCTGGTGCGCCGCGACGTGGTGTCCATCACGGTGTGAGCGGGCGCAGCCCGGGCGGCCCCCGAGCGGGGGCGCCCGGGCTTTTCTTGACAAGGCAGGGTAAGAACGAGATGACGCAATGACCTGGATAGCTTTCGCAAACCTGTTGATCAATGGATTGATCGAAGGGCTGGTGGTGGCGCTGCCCGCACTGGCCATGACCCTGGTGATGGGCGTCAACCGCTTTCCCAACGCGGCCACGGGCGACTTCCTGACCACCGGCGCCTATGCCGCCGTGGCGGTGCAGATGCTGGGCGGCTGGCCGCTGTGGGCCGCGGCGCTGGCGAGCATGGCCGCGACCGCCGTGGTGTCCGCGGGCTCGTACACGCTGATCTTTCGCAAGCTGGCCGGGCGGCCCATGGTGTCGTCGATGCTGGCGGCCATCGGCCTGGGCTTTCTGCTGCGCAGCCTGATCTCGTTCTTCGCCGGGCACGACCAGCGCACGTTCGATCTGCCGCTGGTGCGGGCCTGGAACTTCGGCGGGGTGCGCCTGCTGCCGACCGACGTGGCCATCGCGGGCATCGCCGTGCTGTGCTTGCTGGTGGTGTTCGTGCTCATCTACAAAACGAGCTTCGGGCGCCAGTTGCGCGCCGTGGCCGACAGCGCCGACCTGGCGCGCGCCAGCGGCATCCGCGCGGGCGGGCTCATGCTCAGCCTGTGGGTGCTGGTGGGTGCGCTCTCGGCCATCGGTGGCGTGCTGCTGGGCATGAAGGCCATCGTCAGCCCCGAGATGGGCTGGGAGAGCTTGATTCCCGCCTTCGCCGCCATGGTGCTGGGCGGCATCGGCAGCCCGGTGGGCGCGGTGCTGGGCGCGCTGCTGCTGTGCGTGGCGCAGGAGCTGGCCGTGCCGCTGCTGGGCCCGTCCTACAAGCTGGTGCTGTCGTTCGTGGTGCTGGCGTTGGTGCTGCTGCTGCGCCCGGCCGGCATCATGGGCCGCGTGCAGCTGGTGCGCTGATGCCGAAGGAGCCGAATCCATGATTGCCTACCTTTGCGCCATCGGCGTCATCGCCCTCATCTACTGCCTGCTCGCGCTGGGCCTGAACCTGCAGTTCGGCCTCACGCGGCTGGTGAACTTCGGCGTGGTGGCGTTCTTCGCCGTCGGCGCCTACACCTCGGGCCTGCTGTCGCTGCAGGGCGTGCCGCTGGCGCTGTGCTTCGTGGCCGCGGGCGTGCTCTCGGGCCTGCTGGCGCTGCCCATCGGCCTGTTGTCGCTGCGGTTGCGCGACGACTACCTGGCCATCGTCACGCTCGGCTTCTCGGAGGCCGTGCGCATCTCCATCCAGCAGGAAAGCTGGCTCACCAAGGGCGTGCAGGGCCTGCCGGGCCTGCCCAAGCTGTTCGCGGCCTGGGGACCGGTGTCGGACGTGGCGACGTTCGCCACCTTGCTCGCGCTGGTCGCGCTGGTGTCCTGGGGCACGGTGCGGCTCACGCGCAGCCCCTTCGGGCGGCTGCTGAAAGCCATCGGCGACGACGAGGCCGCGCTGTCGGCCCTGGGCAAGGACCCGGCCTGGTTCAAGGTGCAGGTGTTCATGCTGGGCGCGGCGCTGGCCGGCGTGGCGGGTGCGTTCTACGCGCACTTCATCACCTTCATCACGCCCGAGCAGTTCATTCCGCTCATCACCTTCTACGTGTGGATGGGCCTGGTGATGGGCGGCGCCGGTTCGGTGCGCGGCGCGGTCTTCGGCTCGCTGCTGCTCATTGTGTTCCTGGAGGGCTCGCGTTTCGCCAAGGACTGGGTGCCGGGCGTGTCCGAAGTGGGCATGGCCAGCCTGCGGCTCGCGGCCGTGGGGCTGGCGCTGATCCTGGTCACCCTGTATCGCCCGAGCGGCCTGTTCGGAGGGAAGTCGCAATGATGGCAACGACAGCAGCACCGATGCTGAAAGTGGAGGCCGTGACGCGGCAGTTCGGCGGCTTCAAGGCGGTGGACGGCGTGTCGCTGCAGCTGGCCGAGCAGGAAATCCTGGGCATTGCAGGCACCAACGGCGCGGGCAAGAGCACCCTGTTCGCCGCCATCGCCGGCCAGCAGCCCGCCGATGCCGGGCGCATCACCTTCACCGGCCAGGACATCACCCGCGTGCCGCCGTACCGCCGCGCGCGCATGGGCCTGGTGCGCACCTTCCAGATCCCGCGCGAGTTCAAGAGCCTCACCGTGCACGAGAACCTGCTGGCCGCCGCGGCCAACCCGCAGGGCGAGCGCCTGGTGAACGCGTTCTTCCAGACGCGCAGCCTGCGCGAGCACGAAGCGCAGCTGGCGGCCAAGGCCGACGGCATCCTCCAGTTCCTGAACCTGGCGCGTGTGCGCGATGTCAAGGCGGGCGGCCTGTCGGGCGGGCAGAAGAAGCTGGTGGAACTGGGCCGCGTGCTCATGCTGGACCCGCGCTGCATCCTGCTGGACGAGCCTTTCGCGGGCGTGAACCCGGTGCTGATCGAGGAAATCTGCGACCGCGTGCGCGAGCTGCACGGCCAGGGCATCGCCTTCATCGTGATCGAGCACCACCTGCAGGCGCTCAAGGCGCTGTCCCACCGCATGATCGTGATGGACCGCGGGCGCATCCTCGCCGAGGGCGATCCGCACACCGTGCTGGACGACCCGCGCGTGCAAGAGGCCTACATGGGAGGGGTGGTATGACCAGTGCATCGCACAACGGCAGCGGCAGCGGCAACCTGCTGCAGATCGGGCAGCTGCGCGGCGGCTATTCGGACGTGGACATCATCCACGGCATCGACCTGGCCGTCGCGCCGGGCGAGATCGTCACCATCGCCGGCACCAACGGCGCGGGCAAGTCCACGCTGGTGAAGGCGCTGCTGGGCCTGCTGCCGCGCGTGTCGGGCAGCATCCACCTGGGCGGGCGCGACATCACGCGGCTGTCGGCCGAAGACCGGTTCGACGCGGGCCTGGCCTACGTGCCCCAGGTGGCCAACGTGTTCCCCTCGCTCACCGTGCGCGAGAACCTGCTGGTGGTGCGCGGCGTGCCGCACGTCAAGCGCCGCATGGATGCGGTGCTGGCCGACTTTCCCGCCCTGGTCGAGCGACTGCCGCAGCCGGCCAGCAACCTCTCGGGCGGCGAGCGCCAGCAGCTGGCCTTCGCCCGCGCGCTGATGCCCTCGCCGCGCATCATGGTGCTGGACGAGCCCACGGCGGCGCTGGCGCCCTCGCTGGTCGGCAAGGTGTTCGACATGGTGCGCACGCTGCCCGCCGCCGGCGTGGCGGTGCTGATGGTGGAGCAGCGCGCGCGCCAGGCGCTGCAGATCAGCCAGCAGGGCTACATCCTCGACCAGGGGCGTTGCGTGCTGCAGGGCCCGGCTGACGGGTTGTTGGCCGACGAGCGCATGGCTCAGCTGTACCTGGGCAACCACCGAGGCGGGGAAGGAGCGCCCGCTGCGGTTGGTTGCTCCTTTTTTGATAGCGCAATGCCCTAGTACTGATTGCGCTGGAGGGCGATTCGATGCGCAATCGCCCTGTAGCGCGGATCGCCCTCGGTCAGCGCAGCACCAGCACGGGGATGTGCGAGTGGGTCAGCACGTGCTGCGTCTCGCTGCCCAGCAGCAGCCGCTGCAGGCCCTTGCGCCCATGCGAGGCCATCACGATCAGGTCGCACTGGTGTTTGCGGGCCGCGGCGATCACCGCCTCGGCGACGAGGTCGGACTTGCTCACCACCGCCTTCACCGCCACCCCCTGGGCGCTGCCCAGCGCCTTGACCCCGTCCACCAGTGCCTTGGCGGATGCGGTCCACTGCGCCTCGATGCGCTTGGCATCGCCAGTGTCCACGATGGAGCCGCCCTCGAAGTAGCTGCGCGGATAGCGCGGCACCACCTTGAGCACGACCACGGCGGCGCCGCTCAATGCCGCCAGGGCCAGCCCATGGTCCACGGCCTTGCCGGAGAGTTCGGAGCCATCGGTGGCGATCAGGATGCGTTGGTACATGGAAGACTCCCGAAGTGGACGGAGGACGCCAGCTTACGAAGCCTGGGCAAGGGCAGGCTTGATCCAGGTCAATGTGCGGACGGGGCGGGGCGCATAGCCTCGGGGCCATGCTTTCCCACCGCTTCGAGCCGCCTCCCGACCGCCCCGACCTAGCTGCGGGAACGCCGGCCCCGGACGCTCCGTGCGCCGAGTTCGCCTCGCTGCTCGACGATCCGCAGGAATGGCCATCGTTCGGCCGCGCCCGCATGCCTGCGGGTGCCGGCGCTGACGCTGACGCCACCGCGCAGACCTGGGAATCGCATGTGGTGCTGGAGGGCATGCACTGCGCCGCCTGCGCCCTGACCATCGAAGACGTCCTGCGCGCCGTGCCCGGTGTGGCGCAGGCCGATGTGAGCGCGGCCACCCGGCGCGCGCGCGTCGTGTGGAATGCCGCCCACGTGCGGCCCTCGCAGTGGATCGCGGCGGTGCGGCGCGCGGGCTACCGGGCCCTGCCGGCCATGGACGCCTTTGCGCGGGCGCAACGCCAAGGCGAGCACCGCCGCGCGCTGTGGCGCTGGCTGGTGGCCGGCTTTTGCATGATGCAGGTGATGATGTACGCGTGGCCCGCCTACGTGGCGCAGCCGGGCGACCTCACGGCCGAGATGGAGCAGCTGCTGCGCTGGGCCTCGTGGGTCATCACGCTGCCGGTGGTCATCTTCGCCTGCGGGCCGTTCTTTGCGAACGCGCTGCGCGACGTGCGCCTGCGCCGGGTGAGCATGGACCTGCCCGTGGCGCTGGGCATGGCCATCACCTTCGGGGTGAGCACGGCGGGCACCTTCGATCCCAGCGGAATCTTCGGGCGCGAGGTGTTCTACGACTCGCTGACCATGTTCGTGTTCTTTTTTGCTCACCGGCCGCTGGCTGGAGCTGCGCCTGCGCGACCGCACGGCCGGCGCGCTGGAGGCGGTGATGAACCGCCTGCCCGACAGCGTGGAGCGCCTGGGGGGCCGATGGCGCCTTCGCGCGCGTGGCCGTGCGGCGCCTGGCCGTGGGCGACACGGTGCGCGTGCTGCCGGGCGAGGCCTTCCCGGCCGATGGGCGCATCACGCGGGGCGACACGCTCGCGGACGAGGCCCTGCTCACGGGCGAGTCCACGCCCGTGGCACGGCTCGAGGGCAGCGCCGTGACCGCCGGCAGCTACAACCTGCAGTCGGCCGTGCATATGAAGGTGGAGCGGGTGGGGGCCGACACGCGCTTCGCCCAGATCGTGGCGCTGATGGAAAGCGCCTCGCTGCAAAAGCCGCGCCTGGCGCAGTTGGCGGACCGCATCGCGCGGCCGTTCCTCATCGCCGTGCTGGCGGCGGCTGCGCTGGCTGCGGCGTGGTGGTGGCCCACCGACCCGGGCCATGCGCTCATGGTGGCTGTGGCGGTGCTCATCGTCACCTGCCCGTGCGCGCTGTCGCTCGCCACGCCCGTGGCCATGCTGACCGCGGCGGGCACGCTGGCGCGCCAGGGCGTGCTGGTGCGCCACCTGCAGGCGCTGGAGGCCCTGGCGGGGGTGGACACCGTGGTGTTCGACAAGACCGGCACCCTCACGCGGGACGGCATGGCCGTGCGCGGCGTGCATCCGGCACCAGGCCTGGAACGGGCCGATGCCCTCGCACTGGCCGCGGCCGTGGCCCGCCACTCGGTGCACCCGGTGTCGCGGGCGCTGGTGGCTGCGGCATCGCGCGAGTGGCTGCCCGCCGCCTCGCGGTGGCACGTGCTGGAAGTGCACGAACTGGCCGGGCAGGGCCTGGTGGCGCGTTTGCGGGAGGCGGGCGCGGGCGCGGATGGCGCCGCCGATG
>NZ_BAAJYT010000061.1:0-19763 GCF_057541515.1 Acidovorax sp. KNOB132 | reverse complement strand
CAGCTACGGCTACCGGCGTGCAGCCCCGCACAGGATTAGCGCACCATTGGCGCCGCGAATCTCCGTGTCCAGGACCTCATAGAAAGACGTCAGCCCCAGCTTGACGATTTTGTCCTTCAGCAGCCGGTGCACAGAGTCGCGCATCGACTTCTGGATTTCGCGCGCGCAGAAGATACGCAGGGGCTTCCTTGCGCCCAGGTCGAGCAGCACCTCGGCCACGCCGTGAGACTTCCCGCCGCCGCGCCCGCCTTGCAACACCTTGTATCGGTACGGTTCATACAAGCCGGCCAGCTTCTCGGGAAGCTGTAGATTCACCGCCAGCACGTCAATCCTCTTTGCGGACCTGCGGGCGCACGAACGTCACCGTGCTGGCGATCTGCAGGGCACCGCCATCCGGCCCGGTGTGCACCGCCTCAATCTTGTCGCCGTACTTCTTGGGGGCCATCTTGCTGGCGAGCCACTTGCGGGCATCGACGCGCAGACGGTTGCGGGCGACAGAAGTGGGATCAACACCTCTTCCGTGTTCCTCTCGTCGTCGTCGTTTGAGCCGTGCTTGTCGGCCTTCACCATGGTGCACTCTTCGTCGGCAATGGCCAGAATGTCCTCGGCCATAAAATCCGCCTGCGCCTCGCGCGCGCATGTATTGGTCCTTGAATGCGGTCTTGTCATCCTCGGTCAACCAGCGCAGCACCGTCGCCACACCCAGCATTCCTGGCATCGCGCAGATCGAGCGCAGGCTATTGCCCGTCGATAAGAGCGTGCAGATGCTGTCGCACCGCAGGGCTATAACGATTGGGAGCGGCCCGAGTTGAGGGGCTCTTACGAGGGGGCGGGCTCTTGCGTGCTGCCCCCGCCTTGCTTTTGGCCTTCACGGGCTTGGCAGGCTTTGGGGTTGGTTTTGTCATGCCGCGAAGCTGACAGGCTTGGCACGGCTACAGGGGCGCACCGGCAAGGACAAGCCCTGGCGCTCTACAGCTCGGGGCTTGCTCGGGATCGGTTAGCGGGATGCCAGGGCTAAGCATTCTTACGGGCTGAAACTGCCAACTGGTCAGGCTTTCCGCTGTTTTGCCAAGTCCGCAATGGTGTCCATTCCTTTGATGATGATGGCTTGAGGATCTAAGCCATACGATGGAGCTTCATCTGATTTGCCACCCCGAAAGAAAACGCGGAGAGCCAGCTCGGCGCGAAGTTTTGCGCCGGCCTCACCTTCCACAGTTTTAAGGAATGGCTCTAGGACAGAAAAGTCGAGAGAAGTCCTGCGCAACTCTACAGCTTGCGCACGGTGCTTCGCAGATTCACGCGCCAAATACGCGGTAGGGACAGCCATCAAGAGCGAAATGGCAACCCGTATCGCACCGGTCCTCCACTCCAGACCAGCGAACGACAGTTCAAACAGCGTGCCTCCTAGAAACAGAAGTGTCGCCCCCATCAGCCCAATGGAGAACCACCGAAAGAGATTCGCCGACGACTCCTCTTTCGCCGAACTTCCGACATAGCCTCCGGATAAGGTCGTCGCGGCCATTTGGTCAAGCATTTTCAATGCTTGGTTCTTATACCCTTCGAAAGCAACAAGCTGTTCATTGAGAGTGCTAGACACCGCAGTGAAATTGCCGCGTATATCTTCGACTTGCTCGTTTAGCTCTTTGCGAAAGATATCTGCTTGTGAAGCAGTGAGCGCCTCCACCCGTTGCGCAGACGCATCCGCAATCTCTCCGAGAGCCTGAAGGCGTGCCTCTATGACCGCAATCTGCCTCTCAGTTTTCTCCGCAACTCCGGCGAGTCCAGCATACCTCTTGTCGATTGCGTCAAAAGAATGCAGCAGTGCTGCCGGAACCATAGAGTCGTCGAAAGGAGGAGGAGGTGTAGGATGGCCACCTACATGAGCGGCGGCATACATCCTTAAATCCTGGCTTGCATCCCTGAGGCTATCTGCAATTTCCTTTCCGATATTTTTCAAAGAACTCGATTTCTGCCACTCATCAGCTATCGAATGTCCATAGATACCTACTGCATCCGCGCTGTCAACTGCAAGATCAATATTATTCTTATGCCAGCGCTCGTAGAAGCTACTTAGTCTTTCTGCGATAGCGCTAGCCGGCTCCATCACAGATTTAGGCGGTGCCCCCTCATTGAGGTTAAGCAGCGTTATATATGCATCACGAACCCTCTGAACCTTAGTGAAGAGTTCCTTGGAATTGACTGCAGCGGCAGGGTATGGATTTTCCATAATTCACACTTTGCTAATTTTTAAAAAGTGTAATGCTGAACGCTACGACTTCATTTGCACAACGAATAACGAAAGACTGACTTACGCCCGGGTAGCGCGACCTCTTCAGACTTGATGTGCCTCTGGTCCCTGAGGAACTGCAGCGCCCAGTCGATTTCCCCCTTGGAGCGGCCCAGCGCCATCACCAACTCGTAATGGTAGAACCAGCGGCCCGGGCTATGCCGCAGATAGCGCAGCAGCACGTCGGTGCCGCTGCCTGACCGGATCACGCCGGCCGGCCTCGGATTGTTCTGACGGGGCTTGTCCTGCTCCTGGCGCGTGCCCAATTGGCCCGCTGTCCAGTTGATCGGGTCGTGCATGTTGCTCACGGCCTACTCCCTCAAGTCATTGCGCGGTAGGCCTCACCCCGGCCCGACTGCGCAAGCGCCTTGCGCGAGGCCTCTTGCGCCTTTGCCACCATGTCGTCACGGCCAGCAGCCTTGCACAGTTGGGACGAGGTGGTGCAGGAACGTTTGGTACTTGAAGGCCTTCGCTTCCTCCTGCAGCGCGACGATTTCAGGGCGCAGCAGGTGCAGGGCCAGCTTCAGATCGGCGCGCCTGGCATCCAGGGCAACGCGGGTTTTCAGTGGGCAGCTCACACCGTCCACCACGTAATCGCGCTTGTGGTTCGCCAGCGCCGCCTCAACCGTCAGCAGCTCGCTGCGCATCGCATTGAAGCGCTCGATCTTCTCGTCCATCGTGCCCCCTGAAAAATGAATGTTGCGTTTGCAACATAATTTTTTTTAGAAGGCTTGTGTAAGTTTTTTCTTACCCCGCAGTGCCACCGAGAGCCCTGGCAGCGCCTCCACCAGCAACGTGACCACCTCGTCCGCGCGTGCCTGGCTCGCAGTGTCCAGCACCAGCAGACGGGCATCCAAACACAGGCCTACGTCTCGCAGTTCTCGGTAGTGGCCATCAATGGCTACCAGCTCCGAGACGCCCTGAGCCTTATCGTACCGGCAGGCTCCGCCGAGCAGCTGGCTTCCACCGTGTGCGTGCAGCCGGGGCCAGCCAGAAAAACCAGAAATGGCGTCGAACCGGCGGGCCTCTTCTGCTGGCTGCAGGAATACCCGGACGAGGGCAGCGTTCGCCTCGATGAGCACCCCCGCCCGGAGATTGCTGTGGCGAGCCCTTCGGACGCCCGAGCGTTTCAGATCCTGCTGAAGGTCGTTGAGGCTGCGCGCTGGGTCGAAGCCCACTCGGACAAGACACGCCAGCCCGACGCCTACCGGCTCGTGCGCGCCGCGCTGAATCTTGCCTCTCCCCTCATCAACTCGCACATCGACGCGATGTGCAATCCCGTAGCGCCAACCGCCGCTGAAAAGCACAGCCGGTGAAGTCCCCCTCACTCTGCTGGGCCGACGAAGCCGACATTTAGGACAGCACGTTCGACGTGATGCAAGTCGGCGACCTGCGTTGCCGCAGCGCCGTCTTAACACTGACCGAGTAAGCCAAGACTGCAGCCTAACCATAGGCCAGGCCAGGCCAGGCCAGGCCAGGCCAGAGCACAGGCCAGACATCGTGCCGTGCGCTGCATCAACCGATGCCGGTCGCCTAAACCAGCATACGGTCATCCAGGCAATGCAACCTGGACGTGGCCTAGACAGAACCTACTTTGCAGGAACACAGAGGCCGCTGACATGGATCACACCAGCCACTTCTACAGACATGGCAGGGATGGCCCCTCCAAGTCGAATGATCTCAGCTTCGATATCACTCCGAGCGTGTGCCACTGCTGCGCCCAACTCGTCAACTAGACCAAACAGGTGTTTCACAGGCTTTCCCGGGTTAATCTCCAATTCGTGCTGCAACTCTGAAGAGCGGTCGTGACTGTAAAGACTGCGTGGGTAGCAGCCCAGTTTGGAAGGTCAAGCACGGGGATAGACCTAGAGCGTGTTATGCACTTTGAGTAATCCGGGATCGGTGAAGCTAGAGTGCGGGCATGCCCCGCAAGCCCCACCCGACGGATGTCAGCGACGAAGAATGGAGTTTCGCTGGCCCCTACCTGACGCTGATGGAAGAGACTGCACCGCAGCGCCGAAAACCAGCGGCGGCGTGCGCGCGCGCGGATCGCGGAGCTGGAACACAGCAGGGCGATGGACGGCGCGCAGTTGCGCAAAGTCTCAGAGGAGAAACGCCTCCTGATAAACGCTGTCGATGAGGCGCGCTACATCCTTGGTGACAGCGTGGCTCTGCCGCCCCAAGCCGTCCCGATCAGACTGCAGCAAGGGCAGCAATCGTTCGCCATCGCGCCCAGGGAGCCAATGGGCGACTTCCTGTGGGCCACCTTGCACGAGCCCGTGCATGTAAAGCTGGAGAGCATGCATGCGCTGGTGCTGGAGACGGAAAAGCGGCAGACCGATATGGGCCTGCATGTGCGCGTGCAGTTGGCAAATGGTGACTGGGCCTATGCCATCTCCGAGACGGCAATGCGCCGCATGCCTATCGACGCCCTGCACGCGCTGCTGGAAAGCGACCTGTCCCGGCAGGTGGCCGCGTTGATTGCCAAGCACATCCAGGGGCGTCGATGACCAACTCCACAGCCCCCGACTGGTCCGCGGCAGACCGCGCCTACCGGCTACACCACCTCACCCGTCAGCAGTGCGTCGCCGCTGGCATCAGCCCCCGCCACGAGCGCTGCGATGAAGGCGCGGCCTTGTGGACCACATACAAAGAGGCGGGCAACCCGCCGCAATTCGCCTGGCTCAGCCGCGGAGAGCACCGCAGTGACCAAAGCAAACCAACCAGCCGCCGGTAATCGCCGCGTGCACACGTTCCCGTCACCTCATCGCACACCGCCACCGCAGGTGGACACGCTCACCGAGCCGTCCCACCTGTTGTACCGGATCGCTCGGGCCTGCCAGAAGCTGGACGGTTCACGCTCCACGGTTTACCGCCTCGTGAAGGACAAGAAGCTGGTGCTGGTCAAGCTGGGCGAGCGGGATCACCGCAGCCAGCATGAATCGGTACATCCAGCAGCTCGAAGCGCGCAGCGATGGGTAGGATTGGACCCGTCGATCTTCCGCGCTCCAAGCGCAGCAGAGTTGGGTAGCTGGCCGGGTAGCCAGCCACCCTATCGCCGATTAACCACATCTAAGCCTTTGATTAATAAGGCATTGGAACAGTAATGCAAATTGCCACATGGAACATCAACTCTCTCTCCGTGCGCCTGCCCCAGGTGATCGCCTGGCTCGCCGACAACCCCGTGGACGCGCTGTGCTTGCAGGAACTGAAGCTGGTGGACGAAAAGTTTCCCCATGACGCGTTGAAGGAGATCGGCTACCACGCGGTGGCCTTCGGCCAGAAAACCTACAACGGCGTTGCCATCCTGAGCCGCACCCCGCTGCGCGACGTGGTGCGGAACATCCCCGCCCACGAAGACGCGCAGGCCCGCGTGATCGCCGCCACCCTGGACACCCCGGACGGCCCCCTGCGGCTGGTGAATGGTTATTTCGTCAACGGCCAGGCGCCAGGGTCGGAAAAATTCGCCTACAAGATGCTGTGGCTCGAAGCGCTGCACCGCTGGCTGCGTGAGGAACTGCAGGCGCACCCGCGCCTGGCCCTGCTGGGCGATTTCAACGTGGCCCCCGAAGACCGCGACTCGTTCGATCCGGTGGGCCTCAAGGACACCATCCACCACACCGTGGAGGAACGCGGCCATTTCCAGCAGCTGCTGCAACTGGGCCTGACCGACGCCTACCGACTGTTCGACCAGCCCGAAAAGAGCTACTCGTGGTGGGACTACCGCATGCTGGGCTTCCAGAAGAACCGCGGCCTGCGCATCGACCACATCCTGGTGAGCGAAGCGCTGCGGGCGCGCGTGACCGCTTGCACGATCGACCGCGCGCCGCGCAAGAACCCGCAGCCCAGCGACCACGCGCCGGTCGTCGCCACGCTGGACTGACCAACGAAACCGCGGCCCCTCGCGGGCCGGCGGCGGTCAGCGACGGGCCGTGCCCGCCAGCCCCATTTCCACATCCAGCGGCCTGCGGGCGGTGGTCCCCAGGCGCTCCTGCGCCCAGGCCATCACGTTGGGCGCCTGCTGCCAGCCGTCCTGGATTTTCCGGGCGGCGTATGCACCGCCCTGGGCCACATACGGGACCCCGATTTCGATCAACCCCGACATGAGTCCGAACAGCATGACCGACGAGGCCCGCTTGCCCGCCAGCATGCCGGCATCGGCCCGGTCGGGGGGCAGCGATGCCGGCGATCCTGCGAGGTCGATGCTGGCGTTGGCGGCAAAGAGCTCGGACGCAAACAGGCCCACCGTGGCCACCACCGCGACCGGCACGGGCGAGGTCACCAGGGATTTGGCGCCCTGCAGCGCCGACGGGCCCATGGCCTTGATCCTGTCGCCCCAGGAGGTCTGGGTCTTGTCGATGACTTCGGGCAGGTCGTCGCGCAGCAGCATGCGGGCGTCATATGGCACCGTCTGCGACAGCTTCATCACGTTTTTTCGCCCCAGCGGCCAGCATGCCGCCGAACCCATCGATGAAAGTCGCGTCGATGCGGTCCGCCCAGGCACGGTTCACGCTGTGGTCGCCCCGGCCCTCGATGGCAGCCTGGATGTAGGGCTCCACCGTCCTGGGCAGGTTCTTGGCCACGTTGAGACCCGCCGAAACGCCCGCGTTCTTCAGAATCTCCGCGTGCGGATCCGGCCGCAGCGACGCCGGCAACCGGGCGTTGCCGCCATAGTCGTTGTAGATGCCGGGCTTGATGATGGCCCCGCCCACCACGCTGGTGAACACATCGACCGCGCCCACGCCAACGCCCACCGCCAGCCCCAGCAGCGAGGGATTCCTGAGCAGCGTCAACGGCAGCATCGCCACCAGCTTTTCGTTGGCCGCCGTCATGCCGGCCATGTAGCCCGCGCCGTCGGCAAAGCCCATCCCGATAAAACTCAGCACCGCATCGTGCCGCCACGCCTGGCTCAGGAAATCGTGGAGCTTCTTCGGGGTGTCGATGCCTTTCGTGAAAAGCACTTCGGTGTTGCGCTCCAGCCGCGCGACGACGTCCGGTGCCTGCGCGGCGGCCGGGCCCAGGAGAGCGGCGATGGTGTCCTCGACAACGTCATGCAATGCCTCCTCCCGAGGGAGAGACGTCCTGCCAGAGAAATAGACCGATGTCTGATCGGACACACTGTCGGACAGGTCAACCTCGACGAACGAAGCGGCCTCCAGGAAGATTGACCCAGGCGCGGCGGCATGTACGTCTGCGGCCGGCTGCACCAGCCCCGATGGGCGCGGCAATTCGGCCCGGGGCGAAGGCATGGCGGCACCGCCGTTCACCCGGCCAGAGCGCGGAAAAAGCGGCTGCAGCCCGTCGGAAGACACCGTGGTGCGCGTACGGGAGCGTTGCTGGGGCTCAGCCCTGTTGGCATTGGCCTCGTGCCGATCGGCACCAGGAAAGCTCTGACCCCGCTCGGGGACCGGTCGCCGTGCGGATACCGGGCTGCTGTAGATTGCGTTCATGAAATCCCCCCCTTTGTTGTGAACGAAATGGTCGACCGGGTTGTTACAACACCGGTGAACCGCTCACTCTAGGGTTCGTCCATGGACCGTTCAAAGCCCCCAGGCGAAGCGCCGCAGCACGATGCGAACGGATGTGAGGAATTGCCCGCAGACGAAAAAAAAGCCCCGGGTCCGGGGCTTTGGGGGTATTTGGTTGCAGCGAAATGGACGCCGCCATGGTCACCGCGGTGGCGGTGACAGCGGCTCCTCACCTTTCGCAGAACCGGCTATACAAGCGTTATGCCGCAGCCTGGAAGCGATTGCGCAAGGCACGCACTTCGTCGTGGTTGCGCTGTGCGCCCTCGGCCTGGCGTTCCACCATGGCACGCACGTTCGCCGGCAGGGACGCCTTCAGCGCCTTGCGGTAACGGGCCACGGCCGCGTCTTCGCCGCGCTCGCACTCTTCCAGCACCGCCTTGTCGTCACGGGTGGACATCGCCGCCTTGACGGACACCCAGCCGCGGTGCAGTGCGCCGGACATGGAACCACCGCTGGAAGGCTCGCCGCCATGGTTGCGGATTTCACGCTCCAACTCGGTGGCGGCCGCCGCACATTCGCTGGCGTGGCGCAGGAAGATGCCCTTCAGTTCAGGCGAGTCGGCGTGCTCGGCCGAAGCCTTGAAGCCGTATTCGCCATCGCGGCAGGATTCGAGCAGGTCGTCCAGCACATCGACCACGTCGTCGTTGTCCACCAGGGCAGTGGTGTTGTCGTAGGTGTTGCCGTAAGCGGAGTCGGAGCCCAGCGTGGTGCCACGGCCTGCGCGCTCCCAGGCGGCGCGGGCAGCGGGGCGGGCCTCTTCCCACTCGAGGCGGCTGGTGGAACGTGCCGTGCCCCAATCGCGGGCCAGGTTGGGTTCGACGGCGTCGAAATCGCCGTCGTAGCGGCCAACCGAACTCCAGCCCAGCTCGTAGGCAGGACGGTATTCGTCATAGGCGCGGCCCTTCACGTAGTAGGGCTCGCGGTCGTAGCTTTCACGCCAGTAGGCATCTTCCACGGTGGGGTTGACCGACTCGGCGGCGGCCTTGCCGGCCAGACCGCCGACCACGGCACCCGCCACACCGCCGACGGCCGCGCCGATCGGGCCGCCGAAGGCACCGGCCGCCGCTCCCGCCATTGCGCCACCAGCAGCGCCGACGCCGGTGCCCACGGGGTGCGCGCCAGGCTCGTTGGTCAGAGGGTCGCGGTTTGCATCGTTGAAATCGGACATGAAGTAACTCCGGTTGGTTGAACAGTGCCTTCATTCTTCAAGGCATCCATTGCGCCGGAGGTCGGCCTGTGCACCGCACGCCTGTAGGACTCGTGCCTGCACAGGCCTGTGTGAAAACACTGGCCGAATATTGCTTCTTTGCTACAAAATTAATAGCTACATGCCGGCGTTTTCATTGCCGTGGAGGCCTTTTTTTTCATGCATCTTCGGGCGCGTCCAGGCCCAGCTCCTGGATCTTGCGCGTGATGGTGTTGCGGCCAATGCCCAGGCGCTGCGCCGCCTCCATGCGCCGGCCGTGCGTGGCGGCCAGCGCCGTGCGGATGAGGCGCGACTCGAAGCGCCGCGACAGCGCATCCCAGACCTCGGTCTGCCCCCCGGACAGCAGCTTGTGCGCCTCGGCCTCCAGCGCCTGCTCCCAACCCGGCGAGTCCGCCAGGATCGCCTGCGACGCCCCGGCCGGCGGGAAGGCCGTCCCCAGGGCCGGTGCGGCAAACACCCGGTCTTCCCGGGGCACCGCCGCCGCAGGAATGGCCGGTGCAGTGCCTTGTAAAGCCGGGGCCGCCAGCGTGGAAACCGGCGCCTCGCTGCGCGGCTCAGGCACGGCCGGTGCAGCTTCCAGTGGCGCCGCCGCCACGGGCGCCTCTAGCACTTCGGGCGGGAGGTCCTGCAGCGAGATCACCTGCGCCGGCGCCATCACGGTCAGCCAGTGGCAGATGTTCTCCAGCTGCCTCACATTGCCAGGAAAGCCGAACTGGCCCAGCCGGACGAGCGCGGCGTCGGAGATGCGCTTGGGTTCCACGCCCAGTTGCCGCGCGCTCTGCTGCAGGAAATGCCGCGTCAGCATGGGCACGTCTTCATGGCGCTCGCGCAGCGCGGGCAGGCGCAGCCGGATGACGTTGAGGCGGTGGAAAAGGTCTTCACGGAACACGCCGTCCTTCACCCTGCGTTCCAGGTCCTGGTGGGTCGCCGCGATCACGCGCACGTGGGCCTTGACGCCGGCATGACCACCTACCCGGTAGAACTGGCCATCGGACAGCACGCGCAGCAGCCGCGTCTGCAGGTCGAACGGCATGTCTCCGATTTCATCAAGGAACAGCGTGCCGCCTTCCGCCTGCTCGAAGCGCCCGCGCCGCTGCGTCTGCGCGCCGGTGAAGGCGCCGCGCTCGTGGCCGAACAGTTCACTCTCCAGCAGGTCTTTCGGGATGGCCGCGGTGTTGATGGCCACGAAGGGGCCGCCGGCCACGGGCGAATGCTTGTGCAGCGCGCGCGCTACCAGCTCCTTGCCAGAACCCGATTCGCCGGTGATTAGCACCGTGACCTGGCTCTGGCTCAGCCGCCCGATCGCCCGGAACACGTCCTGCATGGCCGGGGCCTGTCCCAGCATTTCAGGGGTGGCGGTCTGGCGCTCTTCGGTGACTTCTTCGCGCTGGCTTTCTTCGACGGCGCGGCGGATCAATTCCACCGCCTTGGGCAGGTCGAAGGGCTTGGGAAGATATTCGAAAGCGCCGCGCTGGAAGGCCGAGACCGCGCTGTCCAGATCGGAATACGCCGTCATGATGATGACGGGCAGGCCCGGCTGCTGTTCGCGCACTTTCTCCAGCAGTTGCAGGCCCGAGCCACCCGGCATGCGGATGTCGCTCACCAGCACCTGCGGACCTTGCCGCTCGGGATCGCCGGGGGTGATTTCAGCCAGCGCTTCCAGCACCTCGCGCGGGTGGGTGAAGCTGCGCGTCGGCAAGCTCTCGCGTGCCAGCGCCTTCTCTAGGACGAAGCGGATCGAGGGGTCGTCATCTACTATCCAGATCGGCTTCATGTGTTGGTTCTACCTTGTTCCCATGGATTGCTTATCGGGACCTCAAGGCAAAGGAATGAGGATTCGGAAATCGGTGCGACCCGGCACGCTGTCGCACTCGATCAATCCGTGGTGCCGCTGCACAAAGGTTTGCGCCAGCGTCAGCCCCAACCCCGATCCCCCATCACGCCCTGTCACCAAGGGATAGAAAATCCGCTCCTTGATGGCTTCGGGCACGCCCGGTCCGTTGTCGATGACATGCAATTCCAGTGCCAGCCGATAACGCTGCCGGCCGAAGGTGACCTGGCGCGCCACGCGTGTGCTCAACGTGATCAGCGCGTCGCCTACGGCGATGCGATCCGTGAGCACCTGCGCCGCGTTCTGCACGATGTTCAGCAGCGCCTGGATGAGTTGTGCGCGGTCGCCGCGGAACTCGGGAATGGAGGTGTCGTAGTCGCGCTGCACTCGCAGCCCCTGCGGGTACTCGACCAGCACCAGCGACCGTACACGCTCGCACACCTCGTGGATGTTCACGTCGCCCACCAGGTGTGGATGGCGGTGCGGTGCCAGCAGGCGATCCACCAGGCTCTGCAGCCGGTCCGCCTCGTGGATGATGACCTGGGTGTATTCAGTGAGCTCGGGATTGTCGAGTTCCATCTCCAGCAACTGCGCCGCGCCGCGAATGCCGCCCAGGGGGTTCTTGATCTCGTGCGCCAGGTTGCGGATCAACTCCTTGTTGGCCAGCGCCTGTTCACGCAGGCGCTCCTCGCGGTCCTGCCGGGCCTGAGCCTCCAGGGGCCACAGCTCGACCAGGATCTCGCCAGTGTGCTCTGCGACCGCCAGGTGCACATGAACGGGCATCGCATCCTGCTGCTGTGCACGGCGCAGCGCGGCCTCGAAGCGCAGCGCGGCAAAGTCCTGTCCGCGCGCTCCGGCCAGGGCTGTCTGCAGCAGCGCCGGGTCGGAAAAATAGCCGCTGAAGTCAGAGCCTTCGAGCGTGCGCCGCGACAGCCCCAGCATGTTCTCCAGGGACGCATTGGCGAACAGCACGGCCCCGTCGGGTTGCAGCACGGCCACGAGCGTGGACACGAGGTCCAGCGCCTGGTAGCGCGCGGTATCGGGTTTGGAAGAAGCCACCACGCTCAGCGATTGGCCGCAGGCAGGCGGGCGAGTTCGCGCTTGATGCCGGCCACATCGCTGTCCGCGCGGGCGAGGCTGGCCTTCAGCTCGGCGGTGCGCTCCATCCACAATTGGGGGTTGCGCAGTTCGAGGGCCGTGCGCTGGGGCTCGCCGTTGTTGTATTCCTTGGCGATCTCGGCCTGACGTGCCTCGGCCTTGCGTAGTTCGGCTTCCAGGATGGCGCGCGCATCGGAGTCCCTTGCGCGCTGGTCGTTGGTGTCCACCCGGGGGGCGTTGGCGGGCGAGGTGCTGGCGCTCGGCGCGCTGCCACCCGAGGCCGCTGGCGCCCCGCCTGGCCGCGCACCCTGCACGACCGTCACATTGCCGCCTTCGACCAGTTTGCAGCCACGCTCCTTGGCCTGGCTGGCATTGTTGGTGTATTCATTGCCGCAGCGGTAGATGCGATCCTGCGACCACGCGGCGGGCGCCACGGCGGCGATGGCCATCAGTGCGATGAGTGTTTTTTTCATTCAGGTTCCTCGCAAGGCATGCCGGCGGCATGCGGGAGATGCCAGGGGAGTATCTCCCAATCGCTGGGCCTCGCCAATCGGCGCCCCCGGTCGGGAGCGGTTATTCGCCCAGGGACCACGGCGCTGGCAGCGCCATGAAAAAAGGCGGCCGAAGCCGCCTTTTGGGGGTGTGTCCCGTGGCCGCAGCCCAGGGATCACAGCGAGTAGTACATGTCGTATTCCACGGGGTGGGGAGCCATGCGGAAACGCGTGACCTCGCCCATCTTCAGGTCGATGTAGGCGTCGAGCATGGAATCGGAGAACACGCCGCCCTTGGTCAGGAAGCCGCGGTCCTTGTCCAGATACTCCAGCGCCTGATCGAGGCTGTGGCACACGGTCGGCACCAGCTTGTCTTCCTCGGGCGGCAGATGGTACAGATCCTTCGTGGCGGCTTCGCCGGGATGGATCTTGTTTTCCACGCCGTCCAGGCCGGCCATCATCAGGGCCGAGAAGCACAGGTACGGGTTGGCCGATGGATCGGGGAAGCGTGCCTCGATGCGGCGGCCCTTGGGGTTGGCCACGTAAGGAATGCGGATCGAGGCCGAGCGGTTGCGGGCCGAGTAGGCCAGCTTCACCGGGGCTTCGAAGCCGGGCACCAGGCGCTTGTAGCTGTTGGTGCCAGGGTTGGTGATGGCGTTCAGGGCACGTGCGTGCTTGATGATGCCGCCGATGTAGTACAGGGCGAAGTCCGACAGGCCGGCATAGCCGTCGCCAGCGAACAGGTTCTTGCCGTCCTTCCAGATGGACTGGTGCACGTGCATGCCGGAGCCGTTGTCGCCAGCGTAGGGCTTGGGCATGAAGGTCGCGGTCTTGCCGTAGGCATTGGCCACGTTCCAGACCACGTACTTCAGGACCTGCGTCCAGTCGGCGCGCTCGACCAGCGTGCTGAACTTGGTGCCGATCTCGTTCTGGCCAGCGCCCGCCACTTCGTGGTGGAACACTTCGACAGGGATGCCCAAAGATTCAAGGATCAGGGACATTTCAGCGCGCATGTCCTGCGTGCTGTCGACGGGGGGCACGGGGAAGTAGCCGCCCTTGACCGTGGGACGGTGGCCGCGGTTGCCACCTTCGAGCTTGGCGCCGGAGTTCCAGGGCGCTTCGTATTCTTCGATCTCGAACATGACCTTGCCGGGCTCGTTGGACCAGCGCACGCCGTCGAAGATGAAGAATTCAGGCTCAGGACCGAAGAACGCCGTGTCGCCCAGGCCGGAGGCCTTCAGGTAGGCCTCAGCGCGCTTGGCGATGGAGCGGGGGTCGCGGTCGTAGGCCTTGCCATCGCCCGGCTCGATCACGTCGCATTGCAGGAACAGCGTGGTTTCCTCGAAGAACGGGTCGATGTTGGCGGTGTTGGGATCGGGCATGAGCTGCATGTCCGAAGCTTCAATGCCCTTCCAGCCCGCCACCGAAGAGCCGTCGAATGCGTGACCCGAAGAGAACTTGTCCTCATCGAAATGGGACACGGGCACAGTCACGTGCTGTTCCTTGCCGCGGGTATCGGTGAAGCGAAAGTCAACAAACTTGACCTCGTTCTCCTTCACCATCTTCATCACGTCTGCAACGGTCTTTGCCATCAGGTTCTCCAGGATTTAAGCGCTTGTTGAAAAAAACACCACGAAAGAAAAGCAGGTTGCGTGCCAGCCAGGTGCTGCAATGCACTAAGGCGGAGCACGCCCTCCTCCAAACCTGCCGCGCCACCGAATTTGCACCATTAAAGTGCAAATCATCGAGCGCAGCGTCGTTTCAAATATCTCGCACCATTTCAGGGCCGCAGTTTGCACCAAATTCATGCAAAGCCGCCTGCAAAGCGGTCCAGGCGGCAGGTACAAGCTCTGCAGGCCCCTTGACGCCGAGTTCGATATGGCGCCCGTGCACGGGATGGTCCACGCTCGGCAAGCTGAAAACACGTACCGACGCGTGCTGGCTTTCAATGCGCTCCATCAACGGCGTCAAAGCTGCCTCCATCGCGCCGTAGACGACGACGGAGTGCTCGGTTTGGGGCGCACGGTTGAACCACTGCGCACAGTGATGGTCCAGCACCCACTCCACCATCGGCCACGCCATCACGGGAAAGCCTGGCACGAAGTGCACGGCACCACCGGCACTGCCATCGCATGAAAAACCAGGAATCTTGTTGTACGGATTCGGGATGATGCGAGCCCCCTCGGGAAACACCCCCATGTTCAGCCGGTGCACATTGTCCGCACGGTCGGGTTCATAAGCCACGCCCTGCTCCATCGCGACATCCTGCATCCGCTCCCGAATCAGCGATTCGGCCTCCGGATGCAATCGGAGCGGAACGCTCAGCGCGCGCGCAGCACACTGGCGGGTGTGATCGTCGGGCGTGGCACCGATGCCACCACAGGAAAACACCACATCCCCGGAAGCAAAGGCTCGCTGCAGGGTCGCGGTGATGCGGCCTGGGTCGTCACCCACATAGTCGGCATAGGCCAGCTGCAAACCGCGCGCGCCCAGCAGCTCGATCACCTTTGGCAGGTGCTTGTCGGCGCGCTTGCCGGACAGGATTTCGTCGCCAATGATGATGAGTCCGAAAGAGGGGGTCATGGTGTCGGGTTTGCGAGGGCAATGGGGGGAAGGATGGGGGCAGGTGGAGTGCCAACGCCACCACCAGGACCGCCAGCGTGCTCGGCGCGCAACTGCTGCAGCGCGTCCAGCGCGTAGTGGGTAAACCACAAGGAGGAGAAGGCGAACACCAGGGTGTAGATCCAGACGGCCAAAGGAATCAGGACGAAAAACGCCGCGGCGAACAACACCCCGGACGCCCAGACGATTCCAGGCGCTGCCCCCAGGTAGCCGCACAAGATGCCGATGGTCAGCAGGCGCATGCGGTGGCGCTTGAAAATGGCTTCGCGCTCCTGTCGGCTCGCATGCTCTGCCAAGGCGTCAAACGCCATGACGCGATAGGTCAGCCAACCCCAGATCAGCGGTGGCAGCACCAGCACCAGCGGTGGAATGAGCCAGAGCGGAACGGACACCACCAGCGCCGCCATGGCGGCCATCGTCGCGCCGAGAGACCATGCCAGGCTGGCCACCATCGACGCGCCGCGCTTGCGCTCCAGCAATGGGAAACGGCGCCTGGCCACGACTGTCACGAGCGCAGGCGTCATGATCACTGCGACCACCAGCACCGAAACGATCATGATCACCGGTGTCGAGAGAACCACCACGATCAAAGGAGCGATGGCGGCGGGTGCCTGCTCGATGCCCCAGGCCTGGAACCATCCCCACACCATCGCCAGAATGTCCGATGACTCCAACGCCGAGCGGACCGCCTGCACCGCAATGCCCCAGAAAAAATGACTGGCCACCCAGGCCAGCAGCAGCATGAGCAGCAACGGCAGCAGGGAAAGCGCAATCACGCGGGGGTGCAGGCAATAGGCGGCAGCGCGCCAGAAGGAATCGATCAGCAATGCCATGGCGCGAGCATAGCGTGGACACGAGTCCAGTCGGCGGCTAGGCTTTGCCCAGCAGGCGCAAAACACCTCGCCACTGCTGCGCCCAGAACCCTTGCCCATAGTTGCGAACGCGGCCATCCGGCCCTGGCTGGACCTGATCACGGACGCCGGTTGGATCGTATCGGAGTTCGAAATTGGCAGTCCGAAAGAGCATGTCCCACCAAGGCAGCAACACGCCGAAATTGCAGCCGCCCAACACCGTGACGGGCTTCTGAACGGGCTCGGCCTGGACATACCGCTCCGCCATCACTTTCGTTGGAGACGGGACTGAGCGCATTGCCACCGATTCATGCCCGATGCCGATCGCATGGTGCAGGCGGTGAAACCGGGGACTCACCCAGAGACGCTCCCCCCAGCGACCGAACCACAAACGCAAATTGGCATGATGGAAGTTCTCGCTCAACTGGGTCAAGGCCACAATGGCCACGAATTGGCCCGGGGCCACACCGATCAGTTGCGCCACAGTGACCACGATGGCATCCCGAAGCAGATCATCCAGAAGGTGGTTGCGGTTGTCGCTCCACATCGTCATTTGCCGCTGCGAATGGTGCAGCGAATGCAGCCGCCACCACCATTCGAAATGGTGTTGTCCGCGGTGAATCCAGTAGTCCAGAAAATCAAACACTGCCAGATAAACCAGCAGGCTGACCCAAGGCAGGTCGGTCACGCCCGGCCATAACGCATCCAGATGGAACGTGCTGATCCCATCCATGCGCAGCGCACCGAAAAATGCATCCCACAACGGATCGACACTGAAAAAAAGCGCCAACCGGAACAAGCCGAGGCGGTGAATCAGTGTGTAGAGGATGTCCGTTCGCACCGCAGCCCGGTCAATCAGGGGCTCCACGGGCCGCCAGCGCTGCAGCGGCGCAATGATTGCCAACATCACGACCAACTGCAGCAATCCGACCAGCAGCCACCCGGTGGCAGCATAGCCATCCTCCAACAGCCCCGCCATGCCCGTTGCGAACATGACAGGCTGAATCACCGACTCGAACAGCCATTGCTGTGCGGTGTCGAAACCGTTACTCAACCAATCCATCGCTCACAACTCCTGTCCTGTCCATCGACTGTTTGGACTCAACGCTTGCCCGCCAGCCAATCACGGTAATCGGGATGGTCATTCAGCGTTCTGAAGCAGAACCCGCGCTGCTTCAACCCGTCGATCAGGGGCTCCAGCACCGTTGGAGCCCACGGGTCCTTCCGCGACCAGATACCCAGATGGGCCAGCAGAATGTCTCCGCCGCGAATATTGTCCAGCGCTTTCTTCAACAACGCTGCATTACTGAATTTCTCACTGGGCAGTTCATCGCCCAAGAAACCTGCCGGCGACCACCCCACGTGCGCATAGCCGCAGGATTTGGCAACGGCCAGAAGGCGAGGCGATGTCTTTCCGCCAGGCGCTCGGAAAAGTGGAAGGGGTGCCTTGCCCGTCACTTCGCGCAGGCGATCGGAAGCCCTTCGTATCTCGGTGCAGTACTGCTCTGCGCTGAGTGTCAAATCCTTGCCTGCCTGGGGGCCAGATGAGGAACGCACATGGAACTGCGGCGCATTCGGCGCACCAGCATCGGCGCGCCAATAGGTATGGTCCATCGTGTGAGAGGCAAAAGCATGCCCCTCTGCCGCCCGGGCATGCCACCACGGTGCCCACGCAGCCCCCAAACTGCCATCGCCCGTTTTTGTTTTTTCATTGGCTGCAAAAAAAGTGACGAGGACTTTTTTTTCGTTTAAGCACATCAGCAACCAAGGGGGCAATTTCCATGTGCCCCGTATCGAAGGTCAGGTACAGCGGTTTCTGACAATCCGCAGTTTCGGCCGCTAACGCAATATTGACGGGCACAGATGCTATTAAAAAAGTAGCATACAGCCCCAAGAGCGTCTGGTTGCGCAATGCCATCTTTTCCTTGAGTCCTCAACGTGGAGCGTGCTGAAGGGTCCAGACGCCGTGAGGCGATTTGCCCACATTGATTTTCTGAACGACCTTCCGTTCTACCGTGTCGATGACCAGCATCTTGCGAGCCCATCGGGCACTGACGTAGATCCATCGGCCATCGGCAGAAACGTCCATGCAGTCTGGTCCGCCAGGCGCCGGATAGGTATCGACCACTTGACGTTTGACCATGTCGATCTTGCTGATCGTATTGGCCACCCGATTGCTGACAAACACATGGCGCTTGTCACCCGCGCCGCGGAACGCATGGGCACCGCTACCGGTCTTGATCCTTTGGACGCTGCGAGGCGCATTTTCAGACACGTCGAACACCTCGACGCTATCGCTGCCAGTCAAACCGATGAACAGGAATTTATCGTCTGGGCTCCCGTAGATATCGGCCGGCATGGCGCCGGTCTTGATTCGCCATTTGATCTTCTGGGTTGCGATGTCGATCGCCACAAGTTCATCACTGTCTTGCATCGTGGAGTAGACCGTTCGGCTCTGGCTATCCACCCAAAGATGACTCGGGGTTTTGGCCGTCGCCACCCTTTGTACCAAAGTCAGGTCTTTGCCATCCCAACGATAAAAGTCCACGTGGTTCAAGCGATTGGCCGCGGTGATCAACCACTTCATATCGGGGGTGAACCGCAAATGGTAAGGATCAACAATGCCTCGCACCGTGCGTTGCACTTGAGCGGTCTTCGGATCAATGAAGGTCAGCGTATCTGCCAACGCATTTGCCACGACGAGAGATTTCTCGTCTGGTGTCAGGTACATGTGGTGCGGCTCTTTCCCCGTGGGAATCCGAGAGGTTTCCGTCCAAGTAGCCGGATCAATCACGCTGATATCCGCTTCAAGCGAGTTCAGCACGAACACAGGAGGCGGTGACGAAGGGGCCGCACTGACCACGGTCGCAGCAAAAAAAAGTCCACCCCAACAACGCACCGCGGAAACATCCGCCAAATGAAAACTTCACAGCATGTACTTTCACAACACGCGGCAGTGTAGCCGGTGCAAGTACACCGCATCTGCCCATTCAGGTAACAACCCAGCGCCTCTTCAACCACCCCAAGAGACCAAGATTGACGGTCGGCGGCAGGCTAGCTCGTCAATGCTGCAAGATCCTTGTCATCAAGCCATTTCCACTGCCCTGGCGCCAGATC
The DNA here is from genome assembly GCF_057541515.1 of Acidovorax sp. KNOB132. Classification (NCBI taxonomy): domain Bacteria; kingdom Pseudomonadati; phylum Pseudomonadota; class Betaproteobacteria; order Burkholderiales; family Comamonadaceae; genus Acidovorax; species Acidovorax sp. KNOB132. Next base: position 731 of record NZ_BAAJYT010000061.1, on the reverse strand, counting down.
CGCCGGCAATGCCAGATTGCCGACACGCGACCTGTGCAATGTCTCTACCCGGTTCCCCACTGCAGCGAGCATGCGTTTGACCTGATGGTACTTACCCTCCGTCAAAGTAAGGCTTACACCGTGATCGGATGTCTGAACACAAGCAGCGGCTTTCACCGCAACAGGATGGTCATCAAGCACCACGCCTTCGAGCAAGCGAGCAATTTGAACTGCGCTCACAGGGTGTTTCGTCGCCACTTCGTACACTTTGGGAACATGTTTTTTGGGAGAGCTCATGCGATGAATGAATTGCCCGTCATCGCTGAGTAACAGCAGTCCCGTGGTGTCTTGATCCAAACGCCCTACCGCTTGCACACCCTGTATCGCACTTTTACAAGGTCGTTGTCGCAACGGCACAGGCAGCAATGTATAGACACTTGGATATGTGGAAGGCTTCTGAGAACATTCGGTCCCAGATGGCTTATGAAGCATCACATAGGCTTTGGGTTGGTACACCCACGTTTCCTCTTGAACCTGAAAACGCAATCCATCCGGAGTTACATCAACGGAGGAATCCACGCAAACGCTGAATGCATTAGCTTCCGGGTCAAACAAGCGCACTAAGCCCCGTTGAATCAACCCTGCACATACCCTTCGTGTTCCGAAACCCTGAGAATAAAGAATATCTGGTAATTGCATGTGACTACAACTGTATTGCTTGATTCAAAATTTTCTTCCCCAAAGCAAAACGC
>NZ_BAAJYT010000060.1:0-19851 GCF_057541515.1 Acidovorax sp. KNOB132 | reverse complement strand
GTTGGCGCCGCTGGCGGCGCCCTGGCGCCGGCTGGTGGCCTTCACCGCGCGCTATTACCAGCGCGGTCTGGGCGAGGTGGCCCTGGCCGCCCTGCCCCCCCAGTTGCGGGACCTGGGCCCCGCGCAGCTCGCGCGGCGCCTGCGCCGCCCGGCGGCGTCGCTGCAAGGTGGCGATGCGCTGCCGGAGATCGACCTGAGCGCCGAGCAGGAAAGCGCCCGCGCCGCCATCGCCGCCGAACCCGGGCCCTTCCTGCTCTACGGCAGCACTGGCAGCGGCAAGACCGAGGTCTACCTGCGCTGCGTGCAGGAGGCGCTGGAGGCCGATCCGGCCGCGCAGGCACTGGTGATGGTGCCCGAGATCAACCTCACCCCCCAGCTGGAGGAGCGCTTCACCGCCCGCTTCGCGCCCCGCTACGGCGCGGGCAGCGTGGTCTCGCTGCACAGCGGCATGACCAACCCGCAGCGCCTCAAGAGCTGGCTGGCGGCGCATGCGGGCACGGCGCGCATCGTGCTGGGCACGCGCATGTCGGTGTTCGCCAGCATGCCGGGCCTGGCGCTCGTCGTGGTGGACGAGGAGCATGACGCCAGCTACAAGCAGCAGGAAGGCGCCCGCTACTCGGCCCGGGACCTGGCCATCTGGCGCGGCCGCGACCAGGGCGCCAAGGTGGTGCTGGGCTCGGCCACGCCCTCGCTGGAAAGCTGGCATGCCAGCCGGCCCGCCGAAGCCGGCATCCCGGCCGGGCGCTACCGGCGGCTGCACATGCCCAGCCGCATCGGCGCCGGCGAACTGCCGCACGTGCGCCTGGTGGACATGGGCCAGCAGCCGCGCGGCGCCGTGTTCTCCGCCCCGCTGCTGGCGGCCATCACCCAGCGCGTGGAGCGCGGCGAGCAGTGCCTTGTGCTGCTCAATCGCCGCGGCTTCGCGCCCGTGCTGCACTGCAGCGACTGCGGCTGGAAAAGCGACTGCCCGCACTGCAGCGCGCACCAGGTCTTTCACAAGATCGACCGCACCCTGCGCTGCCACCACTGCGGCTACACCCAGCGGGTGCCACACGCCTGCCCGGGCTGCGGCAACCCCGACATCGCCCCCATCGGCCGGGGCACCGAGCAGCTGGAAGAGCAACTGGCCGCCCTGCTGCGCAACGTGATCACGCCCGAGCGGCGGGCGGCACGCGTCGCCCGCATCGATGCCGACACCACCAAGGCCAAGGGCGCGCTCGAATCCCAACTGGCCCAGGTGCATGCGGGCGAGGTGGATGTGCTGGTGGGCACGCAGATGGTGGCCAAGGGCCACGACTTTCGGCGCATCACGCTCGTGGCAGCAGTGCAGCCCGACGGCGCGCTGTTTTCCAGCGACTTCCGGGCCCCCGAGCGCCTCTTCGCCCTGCTGCTGCAGGCCGCCGGCCGCGCGGGGCGCGATGCACGCTACGTGGCCGAGCAAGGCAGCCGGTGCGAGATGTGGGTGCAGACCTACCACCCCGACCATGCGGTGTACGCCGCGCTGCGCCGGCACGACTACCCCGCGTTCGCCGACAGCCAACTGGCCGAGCGGGCCGAAGCCGCCATGCCGCCCTTCGCCTACCAGGCGCTGGTGCGCGCCGACGCGCGCACGCAGGAGGTGGCCCAGGCGTTCCTGGCTGCGGCCAGCGCCGCCGCGCAAGCCGATGGGTTGCCGGGGCTGGAGCATGTCACGCTGTTTCCCCCCGTGCCCCTGGCGATCCAGCGGGTGGCCAACGTGGAGCGCGCGCAGATGCTGCTGGAAAGCGGCAGCCGCGCGGCGCTGCAGCGCTTTCTGTCGGCCTGGCAGCCGGTGCTGCACGCCACGCGCGGGGCGCCGGAGCACAAGGGGCTGATCCGCTGGCTGGTGGATGTGGACCCGCTGACGATCTGATCCCCCGGCGGGGCAGCGCCTGGCAGGTTGGCGTCACGCAACACCGATCGCTATCAAATAGATAGCAGAACGCCTAAGTCAATATTGCGGTGGCGGCCGAAAAGCTCAGAAAAGCCAGCGCGGTGGAGACCAGGATGATCCGCGCAATGCGCCCGTTGTGGGCGCCGAAGCGCTCGGCCAGCAGCGACACGTTGCTGGCGCTCGGCAGCGCCGCCACCAGCACCAGCACCGTGTGTGCGAACGGCGTGAGCGGCACGCCCGCCGCGATCGCACCGTGCCCCGCGCCCCAGACGAGCAGCGGATGCACGAACAGCTTGGCCAGCGCGACCGGCACGTAGTCGCGCGGGGGCACGCGGTCGTGCTGATTCATCTGCGAGCGCGCCAGAACGGCGCCGATCGTGAACAGCGCCACGGGCGACGCCGCGCCGGCCAGCATCGCCACCGTCTGGTCGAGCGGGCCGGGTAACTTCCACTGCAGCGCGGACGCCACGGCCCCCAGTGCGATGGCCCAGGGCATGGGGTTGGTCGCCATGCCCCGCAAGGCCCGTCGCACCGCCACCGCCACGCCGTGCGTGCCCACGCCGTCCAGCCGCGACAGGGCGATGCACAGCGAGGTCGTGAGCACCATGTCCACCAGCATCGTCAGGATGGCCGGCCCCGCCGCCGAGGCCCCGAGCAGCGCCACCAGCAGCGGCACGCCCATGAAGCCGGTGTTGGGAAAGGCCGCCACCAGCGCGCCGAAGGCGGCATCGTTCCAACCCAGTCGCACCCGGGTGAGCGCCACCGTGGCGCCGACCAGGGCCAGGCCGCACAGGATGTACAGGCCCGCCACCGCCGGGTCCAGCAACTGGCCGATGGGCGTGTTCGCGCCCAGGCGGAACAACATGCACGGCAGCGCGAAAAACAGCACGAACGCATTCAGCCCGGGAATGGCCGCCTGCGGCAGCGCGCCCGCGCGCGCGGCCAGGTAGCCGCAGAGCACGAGCGCGAAGAAGGGAAAGGTGATGGAAAGAACGGACAGCACGGCCCATTGTCGGCGCAAGGCGGCGTGCAGAGCGCCGCGCGTCACCGCGAAAAAAAGCCCGCACGGGGCGGGCAGCGGGACCAGGGCCGATTCCAGGCCCCGGTGGCTTGGCGCAGCGCGCCGCAGCCTGTCCGGTCAGATCTGCACGCCCTGCTCCACTTCCTGCACCTTGCGGCGTGCCAGGGCGAGGTTGGAGCGCTCCTTGTCGAGCACCAGGTAGATGAACAGGCCTTCGTGCGCGGCCAGAGGGCGGATCACGTGGTACTGCTTGCCCAGCGTGATGAGGATGTCGTCGATCTTGTCGGCCAGGCCCAGCGAGCGCATGGTCTTGTTCTTGGCACGGACCACTTCGGTGTTGCCAGCGGCCGCCAGTTCCATGTCCACGCCGCTGCCGACGCTGCCCAGCAGCATGCCGCTGCCGCTGTCCACCACGGCCGCGCACAGGGCGCCGTCGATGGAATGGAGTTGGTTCAGAGATTCTTGAAGGGAGGCCATGGGTTCGATTCCTTAAAGAGAAAGAGACGAAAGGGGGAGCAAGCACACATGCGCGCCGCCGGCCGACCCGGCAACACGCGGGGAATCATTCGGGGCGGGCCAGTTGCTGGGCGACCTCGCCGGCGGTCCACAGGGCCCGCCCGAGCACGGCCTGCTTTTCCAGCACCAGGCACAGGATGCAGGGGAAGGCCCCGCCGATGGCCTGGAAGATCGCCAGGCCCGCCTCGGTCTCGAAGGTGAGGCGGCGGCAACCGGGGTAGTCGATCTCGCGGCCCACGGCACGGGCCATGGCCATGAGCGAGCCCGCCATGGCCGCCAGCCGGCGCACCTCCAGGCCGCCGCCCGCCGACAGCGAGGCCACCTCGAAGCCGTCGAGGGTGGTCACCAGCGCCATGCGCACGTCGCCCGCGGGGGCCACCACGCGGTCCAGCACCTCCCGGGCCGCCTGCGCGCGCTCGGGGGGGACGATGTTCGCCTTGTTCATCATGGGATTTCAGTCGATTTCGTTCTGCAGGGAGAGCATGGAAGCCAGCACGCCGACGGCCTCCAGCAGTTGGCCGCGGTCGCGCGGATCGGCTTCCAGGATGGGGACCACGCCGTGCGGCGAGGCCGAGAGAGCGAGGCCGAACGCCTCGATCTGCGCGGGCGTGGCGGGACGGGCGCTGAGCACCAGGGCCAGCGGCGGATCGGGCTGCACGGCCATTTCGGCGAGCAGGTCGAGCGTCTCGCCCACGGCCGAGGGACGGGCCACGTCGGCCATGATGAAGACGCCCATCGACACCGAGAGGATCCATTGCCGCACGAAGTCGAAGCGGTCCTGCCCCGGGCAGCCGCACACCTGCACGTGCTCGCCATCGCCCAGGTCGATCTCGCCGAACTCCGCGCCCACGGTGGTGAACGCCTTGGAATGCGCCGCCCGGTCGAGGTTGGGCACGTCGGAAGACGCCATCACGTCGCCGCACAGCGAGCGCAGCGCGGTGGTCTTGCCGATGCCCATGGGCCCCACGAGCGCGATGCGCGGCAGCGCCCCGTTCATGCCTGGCCTCCACCGCGCACCCAGCGCGTGAGCCGCTGAACCAGCCCGCCGTGCCCGGAGGGCTTCGGGCGGTCGGCGCGCACGGCCGGTGCCGATGCCGCTGTTTCGGTGCGCATCACGTTGCGACGGGACAACTCGGCCAGCAGCGCCTGCGCAGCGGCGGGCTCCAGGCCGCTGTGCTCGCACAACTGCGCCAGGCTGACTGGGGCGCGGGTGAGCAACGCGAGCGCCCGCACATGGCCGCCCGAGCGGAACGGCGCCCCCAGGGACACCCAGGTGCTCAGCCGGAACCGCTGCTGGGGGTCGCCGAACGCGGCGCGCGCCGCAGCGGGAGACTCCCACGCCGTGTCGGCGGAGGCGGCCGTCATCGTCTGGCGCGCCCGCCAGTCCATCAGGAACACGGCGGCACGGTCCAGCACGTCGATCAGGTCCGCCAGCGTATAGCCGGTCTGCAGTCGAGCGGTCCACTGCGCCTGGGGCGCCTTGTCGGGAAACGAGCCCCCCACGCAGACCAGGCACGGCGCGCGGGAGCCGGGCTGCGCCGCGCTGGCGTCGTCCAGCAGCAGCACCTGGGCCTCGGCGGCCGGCACTTCGTGCCAGCGGAGCAACGATTTGCGCGACGCCACGCTGAACAGCTTGTGGAACCGCTCGTAAAAGTGGGGAGTGAGCATCTCTGCGGCCACCCCCGCTGAAGCATCGCGCATGGCGGTGACCCCGGTGGAAATCAAATGGATGGGCCCAGTATAAAGACGCACATTGATACATTGTCAAGAAATTGCTAAATATGAGAAAAATGATTTAGCTCTTTGCACCCCATTCCGGATTTCGCCGAACCACTCCTACAAAACCCGGTTAAAAGGGCCGGCTCGACTCCGGCCCATCCCGGTATCATTGCGCGCTCCTGCCCCTTCTCCCTCGGAAGCGGCGCCCCACCCGTGCCTCGCCGGCGCCTGTCCACCCCCTTCCTTTTTGCGCATGTCCGCCGGTCTCAATCTCGCCCAGCTCCAGGCGGTCCACTACACCGAGGGGCCATGCCTCGTGCTGGCGGGCGCAGGTTCGGGCAAGACGCGGGTGATCACCCACAAGATCGCCCGGCTGATCGAAACGGGGCTGGAGGCGCGCCGCATCGCCGCCATCACCTTCACCAACAAGGCCGCCGCCGAGATGCGCGAGCGCGCGCAGGGCCTCATCGGCCGTGCGGCCAAGGACGTGCTGGTGTGCACGTTCCACGCGCTGGGCGTGCGCATGGTGCGCGAAGACGGGCATGTGCTCGGACTCAAGCCCCAGTTCAGCATCCTCGATGCGGACGACGTGACCGGCATCCTCAAGGACGCGGCCGGCGGCACGACCGACATGGCCACCGCCCGCCAGTGGCAGTGGACCATCAGCAAGTGGAAGAACATGGGCCTGAACGCCCAGGAATCGCTGGCGCAGGCCGCGGACGACAACGAGCGCAGCATCGCCGTCCTGATGGCGCGCTACGAAGAACGCCTCACCGCCTACCAGAGCGTCGATTTCGACGACCTCATCGGCATGCCGCTGCGCCTGCTGCGCGACCACCCCGAGGTGCGCAGCAAATGGCAGCGGGTGCTGGGCCACGTGCTCGTGGACGAGTACCAGGACACCAACGCCACGCAGTACGAGCTGCTCAAGCTGCTCGTGGGCGAGCGCGCGCGCTTCACCGCGGTGGGCGACGACGACCAGTCCATCTACGGCTGGCGCGGCGCCACGCTGGACAACCTGAAAAAGCTGCCGGTCGACTTTCCGCAGCTCAAGGTGATCAAGCTGGAGCAGAACTACCGCTCCACCAGCGCCATCCTGCGCGCAGCCAACAACGTGATCCAGCCCAACCCCAAGCTGTTTCCCAAGACGCTGTTCTCCGAGCTGGGCGAAGGCGAGCCGGTGCGCGTGGTGGACGCCGACAGCGAGGAGCACGAGGCCGAGCGCGCCGTGGCCCGCATCCAGAGCCTGCGTGCCGCGGCCAACCCGCCGCCGGCCTGGAAGAGCTTTGCCCTCCTCTACCGCGCCAACCACCAGGCCAAGCCGTTCGAGAAGGCGCTGCGCAAGGCCAACATCCCCTACAAGGTCTCGGGCGGCACGAGCTTCTTCGACCGCGCGGAAATCAAGGACCTGTGCGCCTGGTTCCGCCTGTGGATCAACAACAACGACGACCCGGCGTTCCTGCGCTCCATCACCAGCCCCAAGCGCGGCATCGGGCACACCACGCTGGGCGCACTGGGCGAATTCGCCACCAGGCACAAGCTGAGCATGTTCGGCGCGCTGTTCAACGGCATGCTGCCGGCCGCCATCCCCAAGCGCGCGCTCGACGGGCTGATGGAGTTCGGGCGCTACGTCAACGACCTCGAATACCGCGCCCGGCACACGCACGGTGCCGAGGATTCGCGCGCCTTCCTGGCCGACTGGCTCAAGGAAATCGACTACGAAAAGCACCTGTACGACGGCGAGGACAGCGAGAAGGTCGCCGCCGCGCGCTGGAGCAACGTGCTGGAGTTCTGCGACTGGATGTCGCAGCGTGCCGGCGGCCAGATCGACGACACCTCGGGCAGCGTCGTCACCAAGGAGACCAAGAGCCTGCTGGAGGTCTCGCAGACCATCGCGCTGCTGTCCACCATCAGCGAGCGCGAGAAGGACCAGGACATGGTCACGCTGTCCACGCTGCACGCCTCCAAGGGCCTGGAGTGGCCGCATGTGGTGCTGGTGGGCGTGACCGAGGGCATGCTGCCCTTCAAGCTCGACGACGACGAGGGCCGGCAGCTCAAGGTGAGCGACGACACGCTGCAGCGCCTGCAGGAAGAGCGCCGCCTGATGTACGTGGGCATCACCCGCGCCCAGCGCAGCCTGGCCGTCAGCTGGACCAAAAAGCGCAAGAAGGGCCGCGAGATGGTGAACGCGCAGCCCAGCCGCTTCATCGCCGAGATGGGGCTGGACAAGAACACCGCCCGCGAAGACCCGCGCGAAAAGCTCAAGGCGCTGCGCGCCGAATTCGCCGCGCGCAAGGCCCAGAACGCCACGCCATGACCGGCCGTGCCATGATCCGCCGCCACGTCGCCGCCGGGCGGGCCGCAGCGTGCGCTGGCATGCGCCGGCCGCTGGCACAGAGCGTGCGTGTCGCTGGGGCGCGCAACCGCACCTGGGCGCGGGCATCGCGCGGGGCGGCCGGCAAGAAGAACATCAGCGCCACCTGGATCGGCCAGGTGGAACAAGGCAGTTGCGGCTAGGAGATACGAGGAACATGGAACAACGCACCACACCACACCACCGCCCCGTCCGTGCTGCGCAGGCAGTCCGGGCGGCCATGACACCGCAGCGCCTGGGCACCCTGGCCCTGGCCCTGTGCGCCCCCGCGGGCGCCGCGCTGGCGCAGACGCCTGCCCCGACGGAGGCCGCTGGCGACGCCTGGCGCCGTTGTACCGCCATGGCCGGTGACAGCACCGCCCGCCTGGCCTGCTTCGACCAGTGGGCAGGCCAGCAGGCCTGGAAAGCGCCTGCGGCATCGGCCAGCGCGGCGACCGGCAACACCACGGCCAGCACCGCGCCCCCCACCCCCGTGGACACCACGCTGCCGGCCACCCGCCTCATCGACGTGGCCCAGGTGGAAGGCTGCCGCGACGAGCAGTACAGCACGCTGTCGCGCTTTTGGGAATTGGAGTCGGGCAGCGATTGCGGCACCTTCCGCTTCCGGGGCTACCGGCCGATCAGCATCTCAGTGGTCAAGGGCAGCAACGTCAACCGCCAGCCCACCTCGCCCGTGCCGGACCACAACGCCACCTCGGCCGTGGACTACCGGACCACCGAGAACCGCATCCAGCTGTCGGTGCGCACCAAGATCGCCCAGGGCCTGCTCACGCAGGGCCATCCCACGCTGAAGGACTCGGTGTGGGTGGGCTACACGCAGCAGTCGTACTGGCAGCTGTTCAGCCCCGACATCTCGCGCCCCTTCCGCGCCACCGACCACGAGCCGGAAGTGATGTACGTGTACCCCACCGACGCCAAGCTGCCCTTCGGCTGGCGCTGGCGCTACAGCGGCATCGGGCTGGTGCACCAGTCCAACGGCCAGAGCCTGCCGCTGTCGCGCAGCTGGAACCGCGTGTACCTGATGACCGGCATGGAGCTGGACAACCGCTGGAGCGTGAACGCGCGCCTGTGGAAGCGCCTGAGCGAAAGCGCCGACAGCGACGACAACCCGGGCATCAGCGACTACATCGGCCGGGGCGAGCTGCAGGTGAACTGGAACTACGACCGCGACAACACCGTGGGCGTGACCGTCCGCCACTCGCTGGCTTCCACGCCGCGCGGCTCGGCGCGCATCGAATGGCTGCAGAACCTGGGCAAGGGCCTGGGCGGCAGCAAGAGCAACCTGCGCCTGCACACCGCCCTGTTCAGCGGCTATGGCGACAGCATGATCGACTACAACCGCAAGCGCACGGTGTTCAGCGTCGGCCTGAGCCTGGTCGATTTCTGAGCGCCTGAACGCACGGCCGGCCCTCGCCCGCGCGGCAAGGGGCCGGCCGCATCACATCCCGTTACCCTTTTGACAGGGCTGCTGCCTTGAATCGGCGCACACGCGCCGACACAATGGCACGCACATCGCAGTCCGGCAGGCCCCGCGCACCACTCCCTGGAAAAAGAGGCGTTTTCATGCCGCTTTCTCCACCATTGCTGGTCCAAGCCCCCGGGACAATGCCCCTCGGAGGACGAAACCATGGACATGCAATATCAGCTCAAGGCTGGAAGTTACTACCTGTACGACATGCGCGAGGCGCCCAGTGCCGTCACGGGCGAGCGCCGTTTCAAGCTGAAGACCGATACCGTCGCCATTGCCTTCGATGCGCACACGGGCGAAGTCCACCAGCACGGCACGCCGTCGCGCATCCAGTCCTGGGCCAGCAACACGCGCCGCCGCCTGCGCGCGGCCGGTGCGCTGGATGTGGCCAACGACATCGTCGTCGTCTCCGGCCCGCTGCCGGTGGACGAGCTCAACAAGTGCCTGTGGATCAACGGCTACTGCCGGCGCATGTTCAAGCGCCTGGCGAGCCTGCCGCACGGCAAGCTGCAGCGCCCGAGCGAGCCTTTCCGCAAGGCCGCCTGAGGATTTTTGAAACGGGTCAGGCCAGGGTTTCCTGCCCGCCCTCGGCATTCACATCCACGGTTTCCAGCACGTCCGCGTGCTTGACGATGGTCACAGGCACATGGCTCGCATGCACCAGCGCCTGCGACACCGACCCCAGCAACGCGCTGCTGATCGCGCCCTGCCCGCGGGCGCCGATCACCAGCATGCCGCAGCCGTGGCGCTCGGCGATGTCCACCAGCGTGTTCGCCACGTCGCCCACGCCCACATCGGTTTCGTGCTCCACGCCCGCGGCCTCGAAGATCGCACGGGCCGGGGCCATCAAGTGCAGGCCGGCTTCCAGGCTGGCCGCCGCGATGAGGTCCGGGTCGCGCGACACCACCATTTCGTAGAGCGTGGCGGGCTCCTGCACATGGGCCAGCACGACGCTGGCGCGCAGCCCCTGCCGCAGCAGGGCCAGGGTGTGGTGCACCGCATCCAGGGAGAGGTCCGAGCCATCGACGGCGATGAGGATCTTGAGCATGTCCGTGTCCTTTCCGGGAGTCTGAGGGGCCTGCCGGCGATGCGCTCCGCTCGCCCGGCAGGCAGTGCAGTCCAGTGTACCGGCGCCCCGCCGCGCCCCCGACCCTGTGGGCGTCTGGGACAATGCGCGCCATGCTGCAGTTCGACCTCCTGACCACCGACCCCGAAAGCCACGCGCGACGCGGCACCCTCACCCTGAACCACGGCGTGGTGCAGACCCCCATCTTCATGCCCGTGGGCACCTACGGCACCGTCAAGGGCGTGATGCCGCAGAGCCTGCACGACATGGGCGCGCAGATCATCCTGGGCAACACGTTCCACCTGTGGATGCGCCCCGGGCTGGACGTGATGCAGGGCTTCGGCGGCCTGCACGCGTTCGAGAAGTGGGACAAGCCCATCCTCACCGACTCCGGCGGCTTCCAGGTGTGGAGCCTGGGCGCGATGCGCAAGATCACCGAGGAAGGCGTGCACTTCGCCTCGCCCGTGAACGGCGACAAGCTCTTCATGTCGCCCGAGGTGAGCATGCAGATCCAGACCACGCTCAATTCCGACATCGTGATGCAGCTGGACGAGTGCACCCCGTACGAAACCAAGGGCCACCTGACCACCGAGCGCGAGGCGCGCACCTCGATGGAAATGAGCCTGCGCTGGGCGCAGCGCAGCCAAGACGAATTCCACCGCCTGAACAACCCCAACGCACTGTTCGGCATCGTGCAGGGCGGCATGTTCGAGAATCTGCGGGCCGAATCGCTCGACCGGCTGGTGGAGATGGATTTTCCCGGCTACGCGGTGGGCGGCGTTTCGGTGGGCGAGCCCAAGGACGAGATGCTGCGCATCATGGCGCACACGCCGCACCGCCTGCCGGCGCACAAGCCGCGCTACCTCATGGGCGTGGGCACGCCCGAGGACCTGGTGGAAGGCGTGGCGCAGGGCGTGGACATGTTCGACTGCGTGATGCCCACGCGCAATGCGCGCAACGGCACGATCTTCACGCGGTATGGCGACCTGAAGCTGCGCAATGCGCGCCACAAGGCCGACCACCAGCCACTCGACACCACCTGCACCTGCCATGCCTGCGCGGGCGCCGAGGGCGTGGCCTGGGACCAGGGCGGCCGCGGCGGCTTCAGCCGCGCGTACCTGCACCACCTGGACCGCTGCGGCGAGATGCTGGGCCCGATGCTCACCACCATCCACAACCTGCACTACTACCTGAACCTGATGCGCGAGGTGCGCGAATCGCTGGATGCGGGCCGCTTCGGCGAATTCCGCCGCCAGTTCGCGGCCGATCGCGCGCGCGGCGTGTAGCCCCGGCGCCCCAGGCCCCGGGCGATGTCCGCTGCGGGACGGCGGTGGTATCCGGCCCGGCGCGCGCCCGCTACGATGGCGCCATGCTGACCGTCCACCACCTCGAAACCTCGCGCTCGCAGCGCGTCCTGTGGCTCCTGGAAGAACTGGGCGTGCCCTACGAACTCCGGACCTACCAGCGCGACCCGCGCACCCGCCTGGCGCCGCCGGAGCTGCGCAAGATCCATCCGCTCGGCAAGTCGCCAGTCATCACCGAAGGCGACGAGGTCATCGCCGAATCGGGCGCCATCATCGAAGCCCTGGTGGACCGCTACGGCGCGCAGGCGCAGGGCGAGCTCGCGCACCTGGAGCCCGCGCGCGGCACGCCCGAACGCCGCCAGTGCCGCTTCTGGATGCACTACGCCGAAGGCTCGCTGATGAACTGGCTGGTGATGAAGCTGGTCTTCCAGACGCTGCCCAAACAGCCCATGCCGTTCTTCGTGCGGCCCATCGCGCGGGCCGTGTGCGGCAAGGCGGAGCAAAAGCTGGTGGATCCCAATCTGGCCACGGCCCTGGCCTTCATCGACGACCACCTGTCGCGCAACGCCTGGTTTGCCGGAGCCGACCTCACCATGGCCGATTTCCAGATGAGCTTTCCGGTCGAGGCAGCCATGAGCCGCGTGCAGAACGCCGACCAGCACACGCACCTGAAGGCCTACCAGGCCCGCATGCGGGCCCGCCCGGCCTACCAGCGGGCGCTGGCCAAGGGCGGCCCGGTGGTGATGGGCGGCTGAGGCGCCACGCCACCCGCGTACCAGCGCCCTTTCAAGCCGATCCTTTAGAGCGGTCCCGCCGGGGCCGGGCCACCGGCCAATGGCCCGGCGGCGTGCGGCACCGCCGCCGCACTGGCGTCCGAGTCGCTGCCGGGCAGCAGCCCCCCGACCCGCGCCTGCGCCGCAGGCATGGCAGAACCGGGCGAATGCGCTCTTGCGGGTGTTGCAAGCGCCGCAGTGGTCGAACAGCCCGATGCCGCAGTGGGGGCAGAAGTCGATGGTGGGGTCCTTCAGGTCCACCGGCCGCTCGCACCCAGGGCACACGCCCTTGGCCAGGCGCGCCAGGGCGACGTCGTAGCTCAGTTCCTTGCGGCGCTCCTGGTCGGGCAGCGCCTCGGCCCGCTTCTGGCGCTCCAGGTAGCGGTTGAGCGCCACGATGGCGTAGCGCCCGACCAGCGCGGTCACGACGATGCCGACCACGTAGCGCACATAGCCGCCGTAGCTGGGCAGGTAGGGCACCAGCTCCACGAAGAACGCGAACAGCGCGAAGAAGATGAAGCCCCACACGAACGGCCAGTAGGTGCCCTTGCGCTTCTTCACGAACAGCCAGCCGGCCACCACCAGCAGCGGCAGCGTGAGGGCCAGCCGGTACAGGAACACGCGCAGCTGCACCTTGCGCTGCTGCACGGCCATGCGCTCGTAGCCCTCCTTTTCCAGCGCGGCCAGCCGTTGCTGCGCGGCCGTGGCCGCCTGGCGCGCATCGAGCGCGGCCTGCTGCTGCGCTTCGACCGCCTGCTGGGTCTGGCGCTCGCGCAGCTGGAGCCGGTCCAGCGCCTGGGTGCGCTGCACCACCTCGGGGTTGTGTTCGGACTGCTGCGTGGCGCTGCGCGTGGCCAGCCAGTTGTTGAAGGTCTCGCGCTCCGCCGCGGTCTCGCTGCGCGACTTGGCGCGCTGCAGGCGGGCCTGGTCGAGCGCCGTCTCCGCGCTCTCCTCGGCCTGCTGCGCGTTGCGCACCTGGGCGCGCAGCGTCTCCGCGGCAGGGCGGTCCAGGAAATCGTCGAGCTGCAGCGTGGCCTCGACCTTGGGCAGGTCGTCCACGACGGTGCCGCCCAGCCCGATCAGGAAGCTGGCGAACACCAGCGACACCAGCCACAGGCCCCGGCGGAACCATTTTTCCGACAGGCGAAGGGATTTGCTCATGACCAGCTCCTCGGCATTGAAACACTATTCATTTGATAGCAACACAGGCAATCAATATCCCGGCATCAGCGGCTTTTGACTATAAACCCGTGTTGGCGTCACGGCGGCGGCAGTGCCACCGGGGCCGATGCCAGTTGTGCGCGCTGCAGCCACGCCAGGGCCGAGTCCACGGTCACCGTGGCGATGCGGTTGGCGAAACGCTCGCTGTCCGGGTGGTCGTCGAACGCCACGTTCGCCGCCGTCACCCGCCCGCCCAGCCGCGTGAGCGCGCCGACCTTGAGCACGGTCGGCTCGTACCCCTTGTAGCGCAGCCAAGCCTGCGCCTGATCGCGCCGGAGCACGGTGCCGGGCTCCATGGCCGCGGCCAGCGTCTCCATCGCCCACTGGTTCGACTGCTGGTACTTCGTGCCCCAGGCGTAGCTCACCATGCTGTAGGGCCGCTGGTGCATGGCCGTGGCGCGCGTGCGGTCGGCGAGCACGGCCATCATCCGCTGCTGCACCTCGGGCGTGGGCACGGCCCACACGGCCTCGTAGCGCCACAGGTCGTCGAGAAAGAACTCGCCCAGCCCCTGCCGGTACACCACGCCCACCGCGGTGCCGCACTCGTTGAGCTTGTGCACCACGCGCCACGGCCCCTGCGGCGTGCGGTAGGCCCAGCCCAGGTGCGAGTAGCGCAACCCGTACCGGGACAGGTCCTGCCCCGCACGCGCCAGGACCACCACCTGGGTGCCTGAGCGGGCGTGCTCCGCGTCCAGGGCACGGGCCGTGCGGGCGGCCAGATCCATGCCGCGCTCGATGAGCTGCGGGGTCGGCTTGCGCGCCTCGCAAGATCGGCCCGCGTGCGCGGCGCCGGTTCCCGCGAGAGCAACCGCCGCCAGAGCGGCCAGGGCCCGTCTGCGCATGGTCCGCCCCCTCACAGCCGCTCGTTGTAGAGCAGCGCACGGCCCAGGGCATTGGGCACGAAGGCCAGCGCCTCGCCCGCCACCGACAGGACGACGCCGGTGCCGATCACGCTGCAGGCCACCGCCGACCCCACGGCATGGACCGTGCCGGAGGCCGCGCGGCCGGCCACCTCCACGCTCACCTGCGCGCCATCGGACACCCGCTCCAGCACATACACGGTGCCGTTGGCCGACGCCTCCACGGCCTTCACGGTGAGGATCGCGCCGCCCACCGACAACGCGACGGGAACGGCCGCCACCGCCCCGGCGGCCGTGGACGCCACCGAAGCGGTGCCCACCACCGAGGCCACGGGCAGCAGCGACAGGCCGACGGACACCTCGCTCTGCGCATGCACGGCGCCTGCCGACAGCGCAAAGGCCAGGCCGAAGCCCGCGGCCCGGCGGGCCCAGGAAAAACGGGGGATCAGAGTCTCGATGCGCATGGTCTTTCTCCAGAAAAAGGGCGCGACAGCGGGGCCGCCGTGCGCGCAGGGGACGGCCGGGAAAGCGGGCACCGCGCCCGCTCCGGCCCCCGGGGTCACTCCGCCGTCGCCTTGCCCGCCTTGTCCGGGGCGGCGGCCGGTGCGGAAGGGGTGCCGCCGGCTGGCAGGGAGGCCTCGCGGCGGCCTTGCCAGCGGGCGTCCGCCAGGTCCGCCTCGTGGCGGTCGCGCAGCATCTTGGCCAGCGTGAAGGCGGTGGTGATCAGGTAGAGCCAGCTCACGCCCAGGAAGGCCTGGTAGGTGGGGTTGATGTCCATGCTCCACAGGCCCCAGCCCGTGAGGCCCACGGCCACCGCGAACGCGCCCCAGACGACCAGCTTGAACATCGGCGTGTCCGCACCGTGGCGCGTCTGGTTGTCCCGCACGAATTTCGCCAGCATGAACACGGCCGAGAGGCAAAAGACGTAACCCATCACCATGAAGGCACGCTCCATCGCCACCCCTGGCAGCCATGCCAGCCCCACCGCGCAGCAGAACACGGCGATGCCGAACGAAACCCAGACCTGCAGGCGCCAGGCGGGCGTATCGCGCTGGATCAGGGGCGAAGGAGCAAAGGGGTGTGACATGGAGAGAAGGGCTTGCGGCCCGTAGTGGAACATGGGGCGGATCATGCGCAGGCCGCCCACCCCGGCCCGCCCTGGAATGCACGGGTGGCGCGCTTTCGGCTGCCTGGTATCGCATGGCGATACTTTCCCTGCCTCTTCCAACCCCTCGGCAAGTGCCACAGCCGCGCGGATTGCGGTAATCTGCCGCCATCATTGGCTCTCCCTCCGAAGGACCCCGCATGCCTATCCAGAAGATCGCGGCCGCGTGCGCCCTGCTGTGCAGCGCCGGCTTCGCCTCCAGCGCCCTGGCCGGCGTCATCGCCGGCACGGGGGGCACGCCCTCCAGCAGCGTGATGGGCGCCACCGATGCCACCACCTATGCCATCGCCGAAAGCGGCCCCGGCCACAGCCTCGTGGTGCCTTACTTCACGGCGCAGAACGGGCAGATGACGGTGCTGCACCTGGTCAACACCGACTTGAACAACGGCAAGGCCGTGAAGCTGCGCTTTCGCGGCGCCAACAACGGCGATGGCCTGCTGCACATGACGGTGCTGCTGGCCCCCGGCGACGTCTGGACCGGCGCGGTGACGGTCGGTGCCAACGGCATCGCGCAGCTCACCACCGCCGATGCGACCTGCACCTCGCCCCGGCTCGCGCCCGGCGTGGCGCAAGCCTTCGTGACCGAACGGCTCAACCCCCTGTGGACCGCCGACGTGCAGGCCAACCACACCCGCGAGGGCGCCATCGAGGCGATCGTGGCGGCCGACATTCCCGCCGCCGCCGTGTATGGCGCGGGCCAGCAGGAGCGCTCCGCCCTCTTCACGGCCATCCGCCCGGTGAACGGCACGGCCCCCTGCACCGATGCGGCGCTGAACGCGGCGCTGCTGGAGGACACCAGCGCCGAGGCCACGGCCGCTTCCCGGGGCCTGGCCACGCCCACGGGCGGCGTGGCGGGCACCTGGTACATCATCGACGTGCCCAACTCCACCACCTTCTCAGGGGCCGCCACTGCAATCCGCGCCGTCAACAACGCGGGCCGCAATGCACGGGGCAACTACGTGCTGTTTCCGCCCACCGCGCAGACCGTCACCGCGCCCGAGCGCTACACCGCCGACCCACTGCTGGTCTCGGCCGGCTTCGCCACCCGCGTGAAGAACATCGACGGCGAAACCAGCGAGCCCACCAATGCGGCCGTCATCCAGGCGCGCTACTACGACCTGCCCGATCTGTCCACGCCCTACTACCTGCCGGCCGGCGAACGCAACGCGCGCAGGACGGCGGGGGACCTGTCGGCGCAACTGGCGGCCACCGAAGTGATGAACCAGTACGCCACCGACCCCTCCATTTCCGCCCGAACGGATTGGGTGCTGTCCATGCCCACCAAGCGCTACAGCGTGGCCTACGACTATGGCCAGCCCCCAGCAGTCGCGCGTGTGTATTCGGTGGTGCCACCAGCGGACCTCGGCAGCCAATACTTCTCAGGCGATGATACGCAAGTCAGGACGAACCCCGAAAGCGTCTGCAACCAGTGGGGCATGACCTACTACGACCGCCAAACCGCGACCAAACTAGCCAGCAGCCCCCTGGCAGCATGCGGCACGGTGGTCACAGTCGGCTTTCAGGACCCCAGCCGGTCCGGCATTTCGGCATCGATCACCGCACAGTCGCGGACGGACGCCTTCGTGTCCGGCTGGGCAACCCTGGCCACCAATGCGGCGGATGGTCGCCCCATCATCGGCGCGGCACTGCTCAAACTCACCAATCCCAGTGCGATGCCAGGCGTGGCAGGCAATTACGGGCTGACCTACCCCCATATGGTCAAGGTCCCCTGACACGGAATGTGGAAGCTGTTTGGGTACTTCCGGCAGGCGGGCAATGGTTCATCCCAACGGGCTTTCTGACGCCACTCAGATCGCCATGGGCAGTTCGGTCGTCGAGAGCACGTTGCGGATCACCATGAACGAGCGCACCTGCCGCACGCCAGGCAGGTAAAGCAGCTGCTCCGCATGCAGGCGGTTGAAGCTCTCGCTGTCCCTGGTGCGCACCAGTAGAAAATAGTCGAACTCGCCCGTCACCACGTGGCATTCCATGCAGCCCGAGATCCTGGCGGCGGCCTTCTCGAACTCGGCGAACGACTCGGGCGTGGAGCGGTCCAGCACCACGCCGATCATCACCAGCATGCCCGCGCCCACGGCGCGCGGGTTGAGCAGCGCCACCACCCCGTCGATCAGCCCCAGGCGCTTGAGGCGCTCCACGCGCCGCAGGCAGGCAGGCGCGCTCAGGTGGACCTTGGCCGCCAGCGCCACGTTGGAGACCGATGCATCGCGCTGCAGGGCCCGCAGGATGGCCTTGTCGGTGCGATCCAGTTCGCCGGTGAGATCGGCGGCGGGTACCGGCACCGCAGGCTTCCTTAATTTTGTTGCGCACATGAATGATTTCCTGCAATGAAGTCGAAGTAAAAAGGTTTCACGGCCTTTTTTAGGCCGATTTTCAATCCATTTTTGCAACCCTGTTGCGCCCGCATTTTCCTACCATTCCAGGCAACGGACTGCCCTTGTCGATTGCCCCTGCCACTGCGCGGCAGCAGCCATCCACCGCGGCGCCGGAGCCCCGCCCCCATGCCCTTCCCTTTGCCAGGATGCTTCCCATGAACTTGCAGAAATTCCCCCGCCATTCGCTGACCTTCGGCCCCACGCCCATCCAGCCGCTGCCGCGCCTGTCCGCCCACCTGGGCGGCAAGGTCGATCTGTACGCCAAGCGCGAGGACTGCAACTCGGGCCTGGCCTTCGGCGGCAACAAGACGCGCAAGCTCGAATACCTCATTCCCGAGGCGATCGAAGGCGGCTACGACACGCTCGTCTCCATCGGCGGCATCCAGTCCAACCAGACGCGCCAGGTGGCCGCCGTGGCCGCACACCTGGGCATGAAGTGCGTACTGGTGCAGGAGAACTGGGTGAACTACTCCGACGCGGTGTACGACCGCGTGGGCAACATCGAGATGAGCCGCATCATGGGCGCCGACGTGCGGCTGGACGCCGCGGGCTTCGACATCGGCATCCGCCCGAGCTGGGAGCAGGCCATGGAGGACGTGCGCCAGGCCGGCGGCAAGCCGTTTCCCATTCCCGCGGGCTGCTCCGAGCACCCCAAGGGCGGGCTGGGCTTCGTCGGCTTCGCCGAAGAAGTGCGCCAGCAGGAAAAGGAACTGGGTTTTCAGTTCGACTACATCGTCGTGTGCTCGGTCACGGGCAGCACGCAGGCCGGCATGGTGGTGGGCTTCGCGGCCGATGGCCGGGCCGACAAGGTGATCGGCATCGATGCCTCGGCCAAGCCGGAGCAGACCCGCGCGCAGATCCTGCGCATCGCGCAGAACACCGCCCAACTGGTGGAACTGGGCCGTGACATCACCGAAGCCGACATCGTGCTGGACACGCGTTACGGCGGCCCCGAATACGGCCTGCCGAGCGAGGGCACGCTGGAGGCGATCCGCCTGTGCGCGCGCCAGGAGGCCATGCTGACCGACCCGGTCTATGAAGGCAAGTCGATGCACGGCATGATCGAGATGGTGCGCAACGGCGAATTTCCGGCAGGCTCCAAGGTGCTGTATGCCCACCTGGGCGGCGTGCCCGCCCTGAACGCCTACAGTTTCCTTTTCCGCAACGGTTGATCCCCCCAGGAGAACGCAGCACCATGACACGACTCGGCTGGCCCGGCGCCACCCCCTTGCCCGATACGCTCGACCCCGGGGAAGTCCAGGAATGGTGCGATGCGCTCGACGGCCTGCTCGCCGCCTGGGAGCCCCGCCAGGGGCGCGAGCGGGCCGCGGCGCTGCTCGACGCGTTGCTGGCCCATGCGCGCCAGCGCGGGCTGCAATGGAGCCCGGCCGGGATCACCTCGTACCTCAACACCGTGCGGGTGGAGGAACAGCCGCCCTACCCGGGCGACCCGCAGATCGAGCAGCGGCTGTCGGCCATCGTGCGGTGGAATGCGCTGGCCATGGTGGTGCGGGCCAATGCCGCGCAGGGCGAGCTGGGCGGCCACATCGCCAGCTACGCCTCGGCGGCGGACCTGTTCGAGGTGGGCTTCCACCATTTCTTCCATGCGCGCACCGAGCAGCACGGCGGCGACCTGGTGTATTTTCAGCCGCACTCCGCGCCCGGCGTCTATGCGCGCGCCTACCTGGAAGGCCGGCTGAGCGAAGACTCCCTGCGCCACTACCGGCAGGAACTGGCCGCCGAGGCCAAGGGCATCCAGGGCCTGACCTCCTACCCCCATCCCTACCTGATGCCGGATTTCTGGCAGTTTCCCACCGGCTCGATGGGAATCGGCCCGATCAAGGCGATCTACCAGGCGCGCTTCATGCGCTACCTGGCCGACCGGGGCCTGTGCGACACGGCGGGCCGCAAGGTCTGGGGCTTCTTCGGCGACGGCGAAATGGACGAGCCCGAATCCATCGCCGCGCTCACCCTCGCCGCGCGCGAGGGGCTGGACAACTGCATCTTCGTCATCAACTGCAACCTGCAGCGCCTGGACGGCCCGGTGCGCGGCAACGGC
>NZ_BAAJYT010000059.1:0-20033 GCF_057541515.1 Acidovorax sp. KNOB132 | reverse complement strand
CGCTGCACGTGCATTTCCCCCGCATCGGCTACGTACTCAAGAAAACGGAGACATCGGCATGATCGAATCGTTCCAGGGCAAGACGGCGGTACTGACCGGCGCGGCATCGGGCTTCGGCCTCGAATGCGCGCGCATCGGCGCGCAGCGGGGCATGAACCTCGTGCTGGTGGACGTGCAGCAGGACGCGCTCGATGCCGCCGCGGCCGAGCTGTAGGCCGCGGGCGCCGCCGTGCTGGCCCGGCGCGTGGACGTGGCCGACGCCGCGCAGATGGCGCAGTTGGCCGCCGACGTGCAGCAGCGCTTCGGCGCGCCGCACCTCGTGTTCAACAACGCGGGCGTGGGCGCGGGCGGGTTGATCTGGGAAAGCAGCGTGCAGGACTGGGACTGGGTGATGGGCGTGAACCTGATGGGCGTGGTGCACGGCGTGCGCCTGTTCACCCCCATGATGCTGGCCGCCGCGGCGCAGGACCCGCAGTGGCGGGGCCACATCGTCAACACGGCCAGCATGGCCGGCCTGCTCAACGCCCCCAACATGGGCATCTACAACGTGAGCAAGCACGCGGTGGTGAGCCTGTCCGAAACGCTGTACCAGGACCTGGCCCTCGTCACCGACCAGATCGGCGCCAGCGTGCTGTGCCCTTACTTCGTGCCCACGGGCATCACCCGCAGCGAACGCAACCGCCCGGACGTGGCGACCGCGGCGCAGCCCACCAAGAGCCAGTTGATCGGCCAGGCCATGACCGACAAGGCCGTCAGCAGCGGCAAGGTGACGGCGGCCGAGGTGGCCCAGCGCGTGTTCGACGCGGTGGGTGCCGGGCAGTTCTACATCTTCAGCCACCCGCAGGCGCTGGGCAACGTGCAAAGCCGCATGGAGAACATCGTGCGGATGGAGAACCCGCCCGATCCGTTCCTGGCCCGGCCGGACATCGGCCAGCGGCTGCGCGAGCAACTGCGCGGATGAACCGCTGCAGGCCTGCCCGCACGGGTGGAACGGCAGGCGAGGGCGGCGCTGGCGGCAGAGGCTTTATGAACGAAAAAGGCCGCCAGCGCAGATTCCACTAGGGCATTCTGCTATCGATTGAATAGCAATCGCGCTCAGCGTGGCGCCAGGCGGATCGCGCCGTCCAGGCGGATCACCTCGCCGTTGAGCATGTCGTTCTCGAAGATGTGCTGCACCAGGCGCGCATAGTCTTCGGGCGTGCCCAGGCGGCTCGGGAAGGGCACGCCCGCGGCCAGCGCGTCCTGCACTTCCTGCGGCATGCCGAACAGCATGGGCGTGCCGAAGATGCCGGGGGCGATGGTCATGTTGCGGATGCCGTTGCGCGCCAGGTCGCGCGCGATCGGCAGCGTCATGCCCACGATGCCGCCCTTCGATGCGGCATAGGCCGCCTGGCCGATCTGCCCGTCGTAGGCCGCCACGCTGGCCGTGGAGATGAGCACGCCGCGCTCGCCGGTGGCCTCCGCCTCGTTCCTGGCCATGGCCTCGGCAGCCAGGCGGATCATGTTGAAACTGCCGATCAGGTTCACGGTGACCGCCTTGGCGAACAGGGGCAGGGCGTGCGCGCCGTTCTTGCCCACGGTCTTCTCGGCCGGGGCGATGCCCGCGCAGTTGACCAGGCCCATCAGCTTGCCCAGGGACACGGCCTTCGCCACCACGGCCTGTCCATCGGCTTCCTGGCTCACGTCGCACTTCACGAAGGCGCCGCCGATGTCGCGGGCGACCGCTTCGCCCCGGTCCGCCTGCAGGTCGGCGATGACGATCTTGCCGCCCTGCGCGGCCAGCCGGCGCGCCGTGCCTTCGCCCAACCCCGACGCGCCGCCGGTGACGATGAATACCTTGCCTTGGATTTCCATGGGGGATGTCTCCTCGATATGACGTTAACGTAAACGTCAATTATGGCCGAAGCCGCGGGCGTGAAAAAGCCCGGCATGCCGGGCTCTTGGTGCGAGGAAAGGACGGTGCGTGGCTTACTGGAAGTTCACGCGGTCCAGCATCTGCTGCACTTTGGTCATGTGCTCGCCCACCGCGCTGATCGGGATGGTCTCGCTCTTGAAGGGCTTGCCGTCCGTCATGGCTTTCAGGGCCGGATTGCCCGTGTCCACGCCCTTGGCGGCGGGCCATTCGTTGTTGCCGTTGGCGAAGTAGTTCTGTGCCTCGGGGCTGGCCAGGTATTCCAGGAACTTGACCGCGTTGGCCTGGTTCTTGGTGTTGCGTGCCACGGCGCCCCCGGCGATGTTCATGTGCGTGCCCCACGATTGCTGGTTGGGGAACACCACCGACACCTTGCCGGCAATGGCTTTGTCCTCGGGCTTGTCCGAACGCAGGATGCGGGCCAGGTAGTAGCTGTTGGTCACGGCGATGTCGCACTCGCCGGACGCCACGGCCTTGATCTGGTCGGTGTCGCCGCCCTTCGGAGGACGCGCCAGGTTGCCGGCCACGCCCTTGAGCCAGGCCTCGGCCTTCTGCTCGCCCATGTGCTCGGTCACGGCGCCGAACAGGCTCAGGTTGTAGGGGTGCGAGCCGGAGCGGATGCAGATCTTGCCCTTGTTCTTCGGGTCGCCCAGCTCTTCATAGGTGTCCACGTCTTCCTTGCTGACCTTGTCCTTGTTGTAGACGATCACGCGGGCGCGGGTGGACAGGCCGAACCAGGCAATGCCGCCGTCGGCCGCGGGCTTGGCGCGCAGGTTGGAGGGGATCGTGTCTTCCAGCACCTTGGAGCGGATGGGCAGGAACAGGCCGTCGACCTCGCCGCGGTACAGGCGGGCGGCGTCCACCAGCAGGATCACGTCGGCCGGGGAGGCGGTGCCTTCGGCCTTCAGGCGGGCCATGATGCCGGCGTCGTCGGCGTCCACGCGGTTCACCTTGATGCCGGTGGCCTTGGTGAAGCCGGTGTACAGCGCTTCATCGGTGGCGTAGTGGCGGGCGGAGTACAGGTTGACGACCTGGTCCTGGGCGGAGGCGGCGCCAGCGGCGGCCAAAAGACAGGCCGCCAAAACGGCTTTCATGGACTTCTGCATGGAGAGGGTCTCTTCTCTGGAGGTTGGAAACCGGGCGATGATAGGTCGAACGAGAATGATTCTTAAACAAGACCTGCTGAACCAGAGGTCTTATCGCCGTGGTCCCGCCCGGCCCGCGGCCACTCCAAGCGCCGCGCGCCCATAAAAAAAAGCCCGGTCGCAAGACCGGGCTTGAATTGGATCCCTGAAACCCGGTTTCGAGAGATCCAAGGAGACAACGGGTTTTAGCGCTTGCGCTGCTGCACGGCGGCGGCCGACTTGGCGGCGGCGTTGGCAGCGGTGTTGGCCACGGCGTTGAAGTTGGCTTCAGCGACATCGCTGGCTTGCTTCACGGCCTTTTGAACGGATTCGAAGGCGTTGTTGGCGGCAGAGACGGCGCTCTTGAACACGGCCACGCTGGTTTCCGAACCGGCGGGTGCATTCTTGGCGGCGCTGTCCACCAGGTTGCTGAAGTTGCGCTGCACTTCGGACGCCTGGGCTTCGAACGTGCGGCCGAATTCGGCGCTGGTGCTCGAGGCGATGTCGTACAGGTGGCGGTTGTAGGCAGCGGTCTTTTCTGCCAGGGGCTGGAACAGGCTGGCTTGCAGGGACAGCAGTTCTTGCGCATCCTTGGCGCTCAGCACGGCTTGCGTGTGCGTGGCGACTTCGGCCAGGGCAGCGCGGGAGGCGGTGACGTTCAGTTCCACCAGCTTTTCCACGCCTTCGAATGCCTTGTTGGTCAGGCCGAACAGGGTTTCGAGGTGGGCCTTGTGGGATGCAATGAGTTGTTCCGGGGTCAGCGACATGGTGTATCTCCTATTGATGAGTCCTCGAGGGACGGATGGTTGAGACATCTGCGCTGTCGTGACCTGGAAGTCATGTTGCAGTGCAGCATGGGACGGATTCTAGGCGGTTGAGTTCAGGAATCAAGCGATTTTGCTGCATTGCAACATGATTAGAGTGCATAACCAAAAATGCCGGTCACCTGAGGCACATCAAAGGAGGCGCCTCCACTGGCAGAATTTGCCGCCATGAATGCCCCCACCGTTTCCATGCCGCCCCGCCGCCTGCCGGAGCCGCGCTCCGCATATTCCGTGTTCCGCACGATTACCACCCGCTGGGCGGATAACGACGCATATGGCCATGTCAATAATGTCGTGTATTACAGCTGGTTCGATACGGCGGTGAATGCCTATCTGATTGAGCTTGGCGCCCTGGATATCCATGCGGGCGAGACGATCGGCCTGGTGGTCGAAACCCAGTGCCATTATTTCGCGCCCCTCGCTTTTCCCCAGACGGTGGAGGCTGGCATCCGAGTGGCGCACGTGGGCCGCTCCAGCGTGCGCTACGAAGTCGGGCTGTTCGCCGAGGGCGCGCCTGAGTCGGCGGCGGGCGGGCACTTCGTGCACGTGTATGTCGGCCGCGAGGACCGCCGGCCCCGCGCCTTGCCGCAGGCGCTGCTGGACGCCCTCGCACCCCTGCGCATCGCGGTCGGCACCTGACCCGGCCCCTTCCATGAAAAAAGCACCGGAACGCTCACGCGGCCGGTGCTTTTTGGAGGGGGGCGCGGCAGGCGGCAGCCCTTCGGCCGGGCCGCCTGGCGCGTCAATGCACGGTCAGGGCTTGTAGGTATCGCCCAGCACCACGCCTTCGCGGCGGGGATCGGCGCCGCCCTGCAGCACGCTCTCGCCGTTGCGCTGCACGCGGATGATGGTGCTCGTGCCGCTCGACTGGGCCGAGGTGGACACCGTGTGGCCCAGTGCGCGCAGGCCCGTGATCAGCGGGTCGTTGTTGCCGCCGTTGCTGCTGTTGATGGCCGGGTGTTCGCCGCCCAGCGAGGTCGTGGGGCTGTTGCTGGCGCCGAAGTCCACCAGCGAGGTGGCCTGCTGCGCATCCAGGCCCCAGTCGAGCGCGCCGACGACCGTCTTCACCACGTACTGGATGATGGTGCCGCCGCCGGGCGAGCCCGTGCCCATCAGAAAGTCGCCCATGCTGCCGTCCGCGGCCTTCTTGAACACCAGCGTGGGTGCCATCGAGCTGCGGGGCCGCTTGCCGGCTTCGACGCGGTTCGCCACCACGGCGCCGGTGCTGTCGGTCGGCGTGGCCGAGAAGTCGGTCAGCTGGTTGTTCAGCAAGAAGCCCTGCGTCATGTGGAACGAACCCATGCCGGCTTCCACCGTCGTGGTCATCACCACGGCATTGCCCTGCTTGTCCACGATGGTGAAGTGCGTCGTGCCCTTCTCGTCGATCAGGCTCACGCCGGCAGGCTTGTTGCTCAGGTCGCCGGCCACGGCCGTGCCCATGCTCTTGGTCATGCTGATCAGGCCCGCACGGTTGCGCAGGTAGGTCTTGTCCAGCATGGCCGCGGGCGAGCCGCCGGGCAGCGACACGAAGTCGGTGTCGGCGATGTACTTGTCGCGGTCGGCATAGGCCAGGCGCTCGGCCTCGCTCACCAGGTGCACGCCCATCACCGAAGGCTTGCCGCCTTCGATGTCGATGGCCGTGGGCTTGTAGTTGGCGAGGTTGAAGTTCTCCAGGATGCCGAGCGCCGACGCCACGGCGATGCCGCCAGAGGACGGTGGCGACATGCCGCACACCCAGTAGTCGCGGTAGGTCGTGCAGACCGGGTCGCGGCGCTTGGCGCGGTAGTTGGCCAGGTCGCTCATCTCGGTCAGGCCGGGGGTGATCGCCACGGTGGGCGTGCCGCCGCTGGTGACCTTGATCTTGTTCACGATGCCTTGCGCCACGGGGCCGGTGTAGAACGCATCGGCGCCGCCGCTGGCGATGGTGTTCAGCGTGGTGGCGTAGGCGGGGTTCTTGATCAGCGTGCCCAGGCCCTTGGGCGTGCCGTCGGCATTGAAGAAGTAGGCGACCGCCTCGGGATCGCGCGAGAGGCCGGTGGTGGCGCCGGCGATGGCGCTGGCCATGCGGCCGCTGATCTGGAAGCCGTCCGAGGCCAGCTTGACCGCGGGCTGGAACAGCTCGCTCCACTTGAGCTTGCCGTGGTCATGGTAAGCCATCTCCAGCATGCGCACGGCGCCGGGCGTGCCGATGGAGCGGCCGCTGGCGCGCGCGCCGCCGGGCTGCGGCAGGGTGCGGTCGCTGTCGCTGACCCAGCGCAGGTAGTTTTCCGTCGCGGCCGCGGGGGCGGTTTCGCGGCCGTCATAGGCCTGCACTTTCTTCTGCGCCGCATCGTAGTGCAGCATGAACGCGCCGCCGCCCAGGCCCGACGATTGCGGTTCGACCAGGCCCAGCACCATCTGCACCGCCACGGCCGCATCGACCGCGGAGCCGCCCTGGCGCAGCACTTCGCAGCCCGCGCGGGAGGCCAGCGGATTGGCCGTGCTCACCATGTACTGCTTGGCATAGACCGCGGTCTTGCCGACCTTGTAGCCAGAGGCGGGTTCGGGCGCTGCGGGATCGCCGGGCAGGCCGGAGCCGACCGTGACCGAGCCGCCATCGCTGACGACCGCGCAGGCCGAATCCTGTCCGGGAGCCGAAGCGCTGCCACTGCCACCCCCGCCACCGCCGCAGCCGGCAAGGACCAGCAGGGCGGCCGTCAGCGTGGCGGTGTAGCGCCAGACAGGGCGCGTGGTGGAGGGTGTGATGGGCGGGCGGGAATGGCGCATTGGAAAAATACCTTTGTTCTTGAAGAAGGAAGTGCCGTCGTCTCTGCGGCGCATCGAGCATACGCGCTGCGCGGGCCCGTTCGGACCCGCTCCATTCCGCCGTGCGACATGTGCGAGATGCGATCGGCGGCGAAGCGGGTGGGGCGGTGACGCGGGCGCGCGTTGCGGGATGCATGCAGTGCGGCGGCCGAAGTGCGGTGCAAGATCCGGACCAGTGCGGTGCCCGGCAATGGGGCGCCCTTGATGACACAATGCCATGCGACGGTGCGCCGCTGCCGTCCACTGCAGATGCCCAGCCGGCCCGCCGCGGCCGCTTCCACCCATGATCATCACCAGCCTGCTCGACACCGATCTCTACAAGTTCACCATGATGCAGGTGGTGCTGCACCAGTTTCCCGGCGCACAGGTGGAGTACCGCTTTCGCTGCCGCAATCCCGGCGTGCAACTGGTGCCTTTCGTCAACGAGTTCCGCGAGGAGATCCGCTCGCTGTGCAGCCTGCATTTCCAGGATGCCGAGCTGGCCTACCTGCGATCCATGCGCTTCATCAAGAGCGATTTCGTGGATTTCCTCGGGCTCTTCCGGCTCAACGAAAAGTACATCACCGTGAGCCCGCTGGCCTCGGGCGAGATCGACATCACCATCACCGGGCCATGGCTGCACACCATCCTGTTCGAGGTGCCGGTGCTGGCCATCGTGAACGAGGTGTACTTTCGCAATACGCAGAAGGTGCCCGACTTTCCCGAAGGCCGCCGCCGGCTCGACGCCAAGATCGCCCTGCTGCAGGCCGATGGCCTGGGCGACCTCAAGATCGCCGACTACGGCACGCGCCGCCGCTTCAGCCGCGCATGGCACGAAGAGGTGCTGCGCGTGCTGTGCGCGCGCCTGGGCACGGGGGAGCGCCGCACGACGGGCGCGCCTTCGGGGCCGGGGCAGTTCGCCGGCACGAGCAACGTGCTGTATGCCATGAAGCTCGGCGTGACGCCGCTGGGCACCATGGCGCACGAGTACCTGCAGGCCTGCCAGGCGCTGGGCCCGCGCCTGCGCGACAGCCAGATCTTCGGCTTCGAGATGTGGGCCAAGGAGTACCGCGGCGACCTGGGCATCGCGCTGTCGGACGTGTACGGCATGAGCGCCTTCCTGCGCGACTTCGACCTGTATTTCTGCAAGCTCTTCGACGGCGCGCGCCACGACAGCGGCGACCCGTTCGCCTGGGGCGAGCGCCTGCTCGACCACTACCGCCGCAACCGGGTCGATCCGCTGACCAAGACGCTGATCTTCAGCGACGCCCTCACCGTGCCGCGCACCATCGAGCTGTACCAGCAGTTCCGCGGGCGCTGCCAACTGGCCTTCGGCATCGGCACCAACCTCACCAACGACCTGGGCTGCGAGCCGCTGCAGGTCGTGATCAAGATGACGCGCTGCAATGGCCAGCCGGTGGCCAAGTTGTCCGACACCCCGGGCAAAGGCATGTGCGACGACGAGAAGTACCTGGCCTACCTGCGCCAGGTGTTCGAGATCCCGGCGCCGCAGTGAACGCATCGACCCGCATGCAGCGAACCGGTCGGCCGGCGCGCGCTTCGATGGCCACCCCCAGCCCCGTTCCCACTCTGGAGGCTTCCAACGCCATGTCCCTGTCTTTACCGATGTCCCGCGGCCTGCGTGGCTTGTTGCTGATCGCCACGGGCCTGCTGCCGGGCCTGGCGCGGGCCGCCGAGATCGACGGGAGCGCGCTGTCGGTGCTGTGGGGCGTGCCCTTCGCCGGTCTGTTGCTGTCGATCGCGCTGGTGCCGCTGTTCGCCCCCGCGTTCTGGCACCACCATTTCGGCAAGATCGCTGCCGCGTGGGCGCTGGCGTTCCTGCTGCCGTTCGCGGCAGTCTTCGGGGCCGGTGCGGCGGGTGTGAACCTGGTCCATGCGCTGCTGGCCGAGTACCTGCCGTTCGTCATCCTGCTGGCGGCGCTGTTCACCGTGGCGGGGGGCATCCACATCCGCGGCAACCTGCATGGCGGCCCCGGGCTGAACACGGCCATCCTGGCCATCGGCGCGGTGCTGGCAAGCTTCATGGGGACGACGGGCGCATCGATGCTGCTGATCCGGCCGCTGGTGCGCGCCAACGACCACCGCAAGCACGTGGCGCACATCGTCGTGTTCTTCATCTTCATCGTCTCCAACGCCGGGGGCTCGCTCACGCCGCTGGGGGACCCGCCGCTGTTCCTGGGCTTTTTGAAGGGCGTGGATTTCTTCTGGACGGTCGGGCACATCCACCAGGAGACGCTGTTCCTCGTGGGTTCGCTGCTGGCGATCTTCTACGCGATCGACCGCTGGTTCCATGGCCGGCCGGGCGAGGCGGCACGGCCGGACCCCACGCCCGACACGCGGTCGATCGGCTTCGACGGCCAGGTCAATTTCTGGCTGCTGGGCGCGGTGATCGCCCTGGTGCTGCTCAGCGGGTTCTGGAAGTCGCCGGTGGTGTGGAGCATCGCCGGCACGCCCGTGGGCCTGCCCGGGCTGGTGCGTGACGTGGGGCTGCTGGCGGTGGTGGGCGCCTCGCTGTGGCTCACGCCGCGCCAGGTGCACGCGGACAACCAGTTCGGCTGGGCTCCCATGCAGGAAGTGGCCAAGCTGTTCGCGGGCATCTTTCTCACCATCATCCCGGTCATCGCGATGCTCAAGGCGGGCACGCAGGGGCCGTTCGGCGCCATCGTCGGCGCGGTGACCCGGCCTGACGGCACCCCCGATCCGGCCATGTACTTCTGGACCACCGGCCTGCTGAGCGCGTTCCTGGACAACGCGCCGACCTACCTCGTGTTCTTCAACACCGCCGGCGGCGACCCGGCCGTGCTCATGACCACGCTCGCCCCCACGCTGGCCGCGATCTCGGCCGGCGCCGTGTTCATGGGCGCGGGCACCTACATCGGCAATGCGCCCAACCTCATGGTCAAGGCCATTGCCGAAGAGCGCGGCGTGAAGATGCCCAGCTTCTTCGGCTACATGCTCTGGTCGTGCGGCATCCTGCTGCCGCTGCTCGTCGCCATGACATTCCTCTGGTTTCGCTGAAAGGTCCTGATCCATGTCCAAGCCCCGCATCCTGGTCGCCCGCGCCATCTTTCCCGAGGTGGTGGAGCGGCTCTCGCAGCATTTCGAGGTCGAGGCCAACCCCGCCGACGCGGTCTGGTCGCCGGCCGAATTGGCCGAGCGCCTGCAGGACAAGGACGGCGCCCTGACCACCGGCAGCCAGCGCATCGACGCCGAGTTGCTGGCGCGCTGCCCGCGGCTGCGCATCGTGGCCAACATGGCGGTGGGCTACAACAACTTCGACGTGAACGCGCTCACCGCGTCGGGTGTGCAGGGCACCAACACGCCCGACGTGCTGACCGAGACCACGGCGGACTTCGGCTTCGCGCTGCTCATGGCCACCGCGCGCCGCATGACCGAGAGCGAGCACTATCTGCGGGCCGGCCAGTGGACGAAATGGAGCTACGACATGTTCGCCGGCTCCGACGTGCACGGCAGCACGCTCGGCATCCTGGGCATGGGCCGCATCGGGCAGGGCATCGCCCGGCGCGGCGCGCACGGCTTCGGCATGCAGGTGATCTACCACAACCGCTCCCGCCTCTCGCCCGCGCTGGAGGGCGAATGCGGCGCGCGCTACGTCTCCAAGGAGGAGTTGCTGCGCACGGCCGACCACCTCGTGCTGGTGCTGCCCTACACGGCCGAGTCGCACCACGCCATCGGCGCCGCCGAGCTGGCGCAGATGAAGCCGACCGCCACCCTGGTCAACATCGCGCGCGGCGGCATCGTGGACGACGCGGCGCTCGCGGCGGCGCTGCGCGACAAGCGCATCGCAGCGGCCGGGCTGGACGTGTTCGAGGGCGAGCCGCAGGTGCACCCGGACCTGCTCACCGTGCCCAACGTGGTGCTGACCCCGCACATCGCCAGCGCCACCGTGCCCACGCGGCTGGCGATGGCCAACCTGGCGGCGGACAACCTGATCGCGTTCTTCGACGGCCGGGGGGCGCTGACGCCCGTCAACACGCCGGCCGAACGGCCGGTGTGACGGATGCCGCCACGGTGCGGCCGCGCCGCGGTTTCGGATCGAATCGACCGCATGCCGTCGATTTTCATGCCGTTGTAGCTATCAAATCAATAGCAAAAGGAGTATCGGGTTTTGGAAATGTTCGCTGTCCTGGGTTTGCTGGTGCTGGTCGTCCTGATGCTGGGGGTTCTGCTGCTGCGCAGCCCGCGCGCCGAACTGCCCCCCGAGTGGCTGATGCGCCTGCAGCGCCTGGAGGCCACGGCCCAGGCCACGCAGCTGGCGGTGGCCAAGAACGATGGCGCGCTGGAGGGCATGGCCCAGCAGCTGCGCGGCTTCACGCAGACCATGCAGGGCACGCTGGAGAGCGTGCGCCAGGCCGTGGACGAGCGGCTGGCCCAGGCGGTGCACGAGTCGCGCAGCGGCCGGGCGGAGCTGCTCGCGGCCTTCACCGCCTTCGAAGGCAAGCTGGAGCAGCGCCTGGCGCTGGGCCAGACCGATGCCGTCGCGGCGCGGCAGGAACTGGTGCAGGCGCTGGGCGCTTTCCGTGCCGAACTCACGCAGACCGGCGAGGCCCTGCGCGGCGTGCTCAACGAGCGCCTGTCCGCCATCCAGGCCGACAATGCCGCCAAGCTGGAGGAGATGCGCCGCACCGTGGACGAGAAGCTGCACGCCACGCTGGAGCAGCGCCTGGGCGAATCCTTCAAGCTGGTGAGCGACCGGCTGGAGCAGGTGCACAAGGGCCTGGGCGAGATGCAGACGCTGGCCGGCAGCGTGGGCGACCTCAAGCGCGTGATGACCAACGTGAAGACGCGCGGCACCTGGGGCGAGATGCAGTTGGGCGCCATCATCGAGAACGTGCTCACCGTGGACCAGTTCGCGCGCAACGTGAAGGTCATGCCCGGCAGCGACGACCTGGTGGAGTTCGCCATCCGCCTGCCGGGCCGGGGCGACGAGCAGCCCGTGTGGCTGCCCATCGACTCCAAGTACCCGGTGGAGCAGTACCAGCGCCTGCTGGACGCGCAGGACCTGGCCGACAAGGCGGCGGTGCTGTCGGCGGGCAACGCCTTCGAGACTTCCATCAAGGCCGAGGCGCGCAAGATCTTCGCCAAGTACGTGTCGCCGCCGCACACCACCGACTTCGCCGTGATGTACCTGCCCACCGAGGGCCTGTTCGCCGAGGTGATCCGCCGGCCCGGGCTGGTGGAGGCGCTGCAGAACGACTGCCGCGTGATGATCACCGGGCCCGCCAATCTGGCGGCCATGCTCAGCAGCCTGCAGATGGGCTTCAAGACGCTGGCGATCGAAAAGCGCTCCTCCGAGGTGTGGGGCCTGCTCGGCGCGGTGAAGACAGAGTTCTCCAAGTTCGGCGACGTGGTCGAGGCCACGCGCAAATCCATCGACGCGGCGGCCCGGCGGTTCGACGAGGTGGGCGTGCGCACGCGCGCCATCCAGCGCCAGCTGCGCGAGGTGCAGGCCCTGCCGGCCCCGGGGGCGGCGGTGCCCCTGGCGGGGGCGGGTGCCACGGATGGCGGCCTGCCGCCCACCACCGAAGACGAGGCCGTTTGACATGAACACCGCACTGGCCCGCCTGATCGCCGGACAGATCTGCATCCACGCCTGCATGGCCGGCATGCGGCTGGCCGCGCCGCTGCTGGCCCTGCGCGAGGGCTACAGCGCGGCGGCGGTCGGCATCCTGCTCGCGCTGTTCGCGCTCACGCAGGTGTTCCTGGCGCTGCCGGCGGGCCGCTATGCCGACCGCCACGGCCTCAAGCGCCCGGTTGGCTATGCCGTGGTCGTGGCGGTGGTCGGGGCGGCCGGGGCGCTGGTGTGGCCGGTGTTTCCCATGCTGTGCCTGGCCGCGCTCATGACGGGCGGCGCCACGGGTGCCGCCACCATTGCCCTGCAGCGCCATGTGGGGCGCGCGGCGCACGACTCCACGCAGCTGCGCCAGGTGTTCAGCTGGCTGGCCATCGGCCCAGCCGTGTCCAACTTCGTCGGGCCGTTCTGCGCCGGGATGCTCATCGACCATGCCGGTCCCACGGCTGGCAGCACCGAAGGCTACCGCGCCGCCTTCGCGCTGATGGCCGTGCTGCCCATCGCCACCTGGTTCTGGGTGAGGGCCACCGTGGAACTGCCGCCCGTGATCGCGGCGGCCGGCGGCGTGCGCCCCCGGGCCTGGGACCTGCTGACCGAGCCCGGCTTTCGCCGCCTGCTCATCGTGAACTGGCTGCTGTCGTCGTGCTGGGACGTGCACACCTTCGTGGTGCCGCTGCTGGGCCACGAGCGGGGCCTGTCGGCGTCGGTGATCGGCACCATCCTGGGTGCGTTCGCCATTGCGGCGGCCGTGATCCGCGTGCTGATGCCCCTGGTGGCGGCGCACCTGCGCGAGGCGGTCGTGGTCACCTGGGCGATGGTCACCACGGCGGTGCTGTTCGCGGTGTACCCCTTGCTGCCCAACCCGTGGGCACTGGGCCTGTGTTCGGTGCTGCTGGGCTTCGCGCTGGGATCGGTGCAGCCGATGATCATGAGCATGCTGCACCAGATCACGCCATCGCATCGCCACGGCGAGGCGCTCGGCCTGCGGCTGATGGCCATCAATGGTTCGAGCGTGCTGATGCCGGTGCTGTTCGGATCGGCAGGGGCGCTGATCGGCGTGGCGGGGCTTTTCTGGGTCGTGGGTGCGGTGGTGGGCGGCGGCTCCCGGCTGGCCGCGCGCCTGGGAGACGGTGACGCGCATTCCGCCGTGCCGCATTGAGGCCGTGGCCGATCCGGCCGCTCCCTTGCCGGCTTCAGTTCGGTCTGGCACCCCGGGAATTGGGGCGCTGAGACAGCACCGGCGAATCGGCAGTCACCAGGGCGTGGAGGTTGCGCACCAATTGCGCCGGGACTTCGTTTGCTGCCAGCGCAGCCGCATGGACGGTCTCGGATGCGGATCCCTGTCTCAGGTCCATGAGGTGATCGACCACCTGGGGCACATGGCGCCCCACCTCTTGTGACAGGTCCTCCGGGTCGTCGGGATCGGGCTCGCCCATGACGAGAATCATACCGAGGGCAGCGACGGCCAGTTCCTGGGAAATTTGGGGCTCACGTCCCTCTGCCATGGCGGCTTGCGCCAAGGCCTGGAAGGCCTCTGCCATGTCCCGAAGGGCCCCGGGTGCCGCCTGGATGCCCTCCGCGACCGCCTGGGCGGCGCCAGGGAGCATCGCGAAGAAAGCGCGTGTTGCCATCAACGTGTATCCCGCGAAAGCGATCGCCGACCCTCTCACGGTTTCCAGGTCATTGGCGCGCTGGTGGTTGATCAAGGCGTAACTGCTGCCACCCGCCAGCATGGCGATTCCGGTGGTCCGGACAGGGTCTGCCAGAAAGGCAGCACCGGCTGCCGCGCCGATGCGTGCACCGGCATGTGCGACGACCGTGCCGCCATCGACCGCCGCCTGCGCTGTCTGCCGCAAGGCCTGCAGTCCCGTGCGAACGCGTGCCGGTTGCGGCGCATGCTGCGCGGCGGCAGGTGCATCTGCGCGCTGCTGCAGGCCTTCCGGTGCCTGGTGGCGCGCACTGGAGCGCCGACGCACATCGGACGGCTCTGCCTGCGTGTGTTGCGATGCGCTGGACGCGGCCTGGGCCGAGGGATTGGGAGCGTCGATGCGGGGCATGGTGGTTTGAGGAAAAGCCAAAATGCCCATTGTTCGCACTGCGCCGGAATGCCGCCAGCGCCATGCGATGCTCCGGCCCATGGTGCGAAACAACGGGTGAACGCACCCGGTTGCAGCGCGGTCAGGCCGGATTCAAAGCTTGTAAAACGCCTTGATGATGTTCCAGGCTTCCTGCGGGTCGTCCGTGTAGTGGAACAGGTTCAGGTCGGCGGCGGAGATGGTGCCTTGCTCCACCAGCGCATCGAAGTTGACCAGCTTCTTCCAGAAGTCGGTGCCGAACAGCACGATGGGCACCGGCTTGGCCTTGCCGGTCTGCACGAGGGTGAGCACTTCGAACAATTCGTCCAGCGTGCCGAAGCCGCCGGGGAATGCCACCAGGGCCTTGGCGCGCATCATGAAGTGCATCTTGCGCAGCGCGAAGTAGTGGAATTTGTAGCTCAGCGAGGGCGAGATGAAGCGGTTGCCGCTTTGCTCGTGGGGCAGCGCGATGTTCAGGCCCACGTTGAGCGCGCCGACGTCGTGCGCGCCGCGGTTGGCGGCTTCCATGATGCCGGGGCCGCCGCCGGTGCACACGTAGATGCGGTCCGCGGGTTGCTGCTGTTCGCTGTGCTCGGCGACCACGCGTGCGAACTGCCGCGCCAGGTCGTAGTAGCGGGCGTTGCGCACGGCGAGCCTGGCGCGCGCGATGCGGCTGTCGTCGCCACTGGCCTGGGCATCGGCCAGTTGTTGCTCGGCTTCGTCGGGGGCGATGAAGCGCGCGCTGCCGTACACCACCACGGTGTTCTCGATGCCCTGTGCGGTCTGGCCCAGATCGGGCTTGAGCATTTCGAGCTGGAAGCGGATGCCGCGCGTTTCACGCCGCAGCAGGAATTCGGGGTCTGCGAACGCCAGCCGGTAGGCATCGGCGTGCAGCGGGTTGCCGTTCACGGCGTGGTTGTTCAATTCGGCCCAGGCATTGGCCAGGCGGCTGTCGTTGAGTTCGGTATTGGAATCCATGGGGTGAGATTGTGCGGGCAAAAAAGAAGGACCCGTTGCCGGGCCGTCGGTCAGCGGGCCGCCCACCACAGGGCCGTGCGCATGCCGGCCCAGGTGAGGGTGAAGGAGCCGCCCACGTGCAAAAGCAGCGTGGCCAGCGCGATGCCGTAGCGCTGCTGCATCAGCATGGTGACGACTTCGCCAGAGAAGCTGGAGAAGGTGGTCAGGGTGCCGAGAAAGCCGGTGATGATGAGCAGCCGCCAGGCCGGGTCGATGTCCGGCCGCTGGGTGAACACGGCGATGGCGATGCCGATCAGGTAGCCGCCGATGAGGTTCACCGCCAGCGTGCCCCAGGGCAGCAGGCCGCCGGGGTTGAGCCACAGGGCGAAGCCCCAGCGCAGCAGGGCGCCCAGGCAGGCGGCCAGGCAGATGACGGCGACGTTGAGCAGCATGCCGCAAAGTATCGCAAAAACCCGGGGCCTCGCCGCCGAGGCGCTCATCTTCCTCCCGTGGAGTGGCGGCGGCCAGCGGCCCCTGCGGGCCTGCGCCTAGCCGCCGTCCTTGCCCATCACCAGGTCCGGCAGCACGGTGACGATCTGCGGGAACACGGTGATGATCGCGATGCATACCACCAGGCACAGGAAGAACGGAATGGCCGCGCGTGCGATCGTGTTGCTGTCCTTGCCGGTCATGTTCTGCAGCACGAAGAGGTTGAAGCCCACGGGCGGGGTGACCTCGGCGATCTCCACCAGCAGCACGATGAAGATGCCGAACCAGATCAGGTCGAAGCCGGCCTTCTGGATCATGGGCAGCACCACCGCGCTGGTGAGCACGATCATGCTGATGCCGTCCAGCGCCGTGCCCAGCACGAGGTAGACGATCGTCAGCACGCCAATCAGCGCGAAGGGCGAGAGGTTCATCGCATTGACCCACTCGGCCAGCTCGCGCGGAATGCCGGTGAAGGCCATGGTCTTGGTCAGAAAGGCCGCGCCGGCCAGGATGAACATGATCATGCAGCTGGTGCGCGTGGTGCTCATCAGCCCTTCGGTGAAGTTCTTCCACGTCAGCGAGCGGCTCCACAGCGCCAGCCCCAGCGATCCGGCCACGCCGTAGGCGGCGCATTCGGTGGCGGTGGCGTAGCCGGCCACCAGCACCCACACGATGAAGACGATCAGGACCGCCACCGGAATCAGGTTGCCGGACTGCCGGATCTTCTGGCGGAAGGTCGTCGGTGCATCGGCCGGCGGCACCTTGTCGGGGTTGCGCAGGCTCCACCAGCCGATGTAGCCCGAAAACAGCAGCATCAGTAGCAGGCCCGGCAGGAAGCCGGCCAGGAAGATGCGGATGATGGAGGCATCTGCCGCCACCGCATACACCACCATGGTGATGGATGGCGGAATGAGAATGCCCAGCGTGCCTGCCGTGGCAAGCGAGCCCAGCGCCAGGCGCTCGTCGTAGCCGCGCTTGAGCAGCTCGGGCAGGGCCACCTTGCTGATGGTGGCGCAAGTGGCGGCGGACGAGCCCGACACCGATCCGAAAATGCCGCACCCCAGGATGGTGGTGTGCATCAGCCGGCCCGGCACCCGGTTGAGCCAGGGGCGCAGGCCCTCGAACATCTCTTCGCTCAGCTTGGTGCGAAAGAGGATCTCACCCATCCAGATGAAGAGCGGCAGCGCCGCCAGCTCCCAGCTGGCGTTGCTTTCCCAGAAGGCCGAGAACAAATTCTTGCCCGGCTGCGTGTTCGTGAAGAACGCCTGTCCGACCCAGCCGCAGATCGCCAGCGTCATCGCGATCCAGACGCCGCCCGAGAGCAGCACGATCATCAGCAGCAGCAAGATGCCGCCCACCATCAGAATGTCCATGGGATTCTTCTTTCGGGCCCGGCCGGGCCGCAGCGAGGGTTCAGGTCGGGTGGAGGGTCAGATGTCGGAAGAGAAATCGCCGCGCGCATGCCGGTCCTCGACTTCGCGCACGAAGGTGGGCACGCCGCCGCGCAGCACGATGATGAATTCATCGACCACCGCGACGAACAGCAGCACCGAACCCAGTGCGAAGCTCATCTGGGGAATCCACATCGGCAGCGGCAGCAGGCCCTGGGCCACATCGTTGAATTCCCAGCTTTCGTAGGTGAAGAGGCACGCCGACCAGGCCAGGTAAGCCACTGCCACCGAGCCGATGGCCAGCGAGACGATCTCGAACTGCCGGCGCCGGGGCGGCGAGAGCTTTTCCAGCAGCAGCGTGACCCGCACGAAGTCGCCGTGCTTGAAGGCATGCGCCATGGCGAAGAACGCCGCGGCGGCGCAGAACCACGCCACCACGTCGTTCAGCGCCCCGGTGCGCACCCCGACCTCGCGCAGCACACTCTGCGCGATCATCAGCACGCAGATCAGGGCCACGAAGGTGGCGCCCAGGGCGCCCGCGCCCAGGTACAGGCGGTCCAGGAAGCGGCGCATCACTTGGCTGCCACGGGGGCCGGCTTGCGGTAGGCGGCGATGATGGCCTCGCCATCGGGGCCGGCCTTCTTGAGCCAGTCGGCCAGCATGATGTCGCCGACCTGGCGCAGGTCGGCCACCAGCTTGGGCGGGGGCGGGAGGATCTTCATGCCCTTGTCTGTCAGGGCCTTCTTGTACCACTCGTTCTTTTCCGCGCTGACCTTCCAGCCGCGGGCCTCGGCCGCGGCGGCGCTCTTGAGCAGTTCGTACTGCGTGGGCTTGTCGAGCGCGTCGAAGGCCTTCTTGCTCACGATCACCGCGTTCTTGGGCAGCCAGGCCTGGGTGTCGTAGAAGTACTTGATGCTCTCGTAGAGCTTGCTGTCGTAGCCGGTGGAACCGGAGGTCATCATCGATTCGACCGCTCCGGTGGCCGTGGCCTGCGACAGCTCGGCCGCCTGGATGGTGACGGGCTGCGCGCCGATCAGCTCGGCGATCTTGGCCGTGGCGGGGCTGTAGGCGCGCCATTTGATGCCCCGCAGATTGGCCACCGAGGTGATTTCCCGCTTGGAGTAGATGCCCTGCGGAGGCCAGGCCACGGTGTACAGCAGCCGCAGGCCCTGCGCATTGAGGAGCTTTTCGAGCACAGGCTTTTGCGCTTCGTACAGCCGCTTGGAATCGGCGTATGAGGTGGCCAGGAACGGAATGCCGTCCACGCCGAAGATGGGGTTCTCGTTCTCGAAGTTGGGCAGCAGGATCTCGCCGGCCGGCGCCTGCCCGCCCTGCACGGCGCGCTTGATCTCGTTGGCCTTGAACAGCGATGCATTGGCATGCACCGTGATCTTGAGCTTGCCGCCCGTGGCGGTGTCCACGTCCTTGGCAAACTCCATCAGGTTCTCGGTGTGGAAGTTGGTGGCGGGATAGGCGGCGGCCAGGTCCCATTTGGTCTGCGCGAACGCGGTGGGGGCACACAGTCCGCAACCCAGGGCGCCGGCAAGGGCCCATGCGGACAGAGGGAGAGCGCTACGCTTCATCGATGAACTCCACAGTGGTAGTGAGACAGGGAAACGAAAGACCGCATTCAATGTAACCGCGTGTTTGCGGCAACACCCTCAGGTGTTTACCTGAACAAAGCGCATGGCAAAGGCCCGGACCGGGCCCATCGCCAGTGCGGTTCGGTATGCACAGACCGTGCCAGAGAAGGGGGCTGCCAACCCCCCCTGTTTTCATGCCGCTGGGCGCTTGCGGCAAGCGACGCGATGGCCTTCAGCGCCGGGCGTGCACCACGCCACGCACCGCCGAAGGGAACAAGGCCCGCTCCCCCCATCCACCCAAGCGCAATCAGCCGCGCTCGGAAAGAATGGCCTGCCAAGCGTCCACCGCCGCCAGCACGGCGGCCTTTTGCACGCCGTGCGCGAAGCGGAAGGCATCGCCCGACACCGTCTCGTCGGGGAATTCGGTGATGAGCGTGACCGGCGCACCGCGCGGGTTCTCGGACTGCGTGCAGGCCGTGCCATGGATCACCTCGAACGGCAACGCCCCCGCATGGTGCTCATACAGCGCCATCTGGCGGGCGTTGTACTCGGGCAGGCCGGGAACGGCCTGCAGCGCCGCGGCCACCTGCTCCAGCAGCGCACGGCCTTCGGCCTGCCAGCCCGGGTGGTGGCGCAGGATCAGAAAGAACCCCTTGGGCACCGTCCACAGGCCGAAGCCTCGTGGCACGTAGCCGGACAGCGGCCGGGTCCACTCGTGCGCGGGGTAGCCGTGCAGGTTGATGTGCAATTGCGCGCCGGAAAGGGCCAGGGCCTGTTCGCGGGCTTCGCGCTCGTAGAGCGGCGCCGTCTCGCGGTATTCGATGTCGTCGCCCAGCGCGCTGTAGCGCGCGGCATGCTGCATGTGGTGGGCGTGGTGCGCGCCCAGTTCGCGGTGCAGCGCATAGCCGTCGGGGTTCTCCAGCGCGATGAGGGCGAAGTGCGCGCCGGGCCGCGCATGCAGCGCCTCGGCCGCGCGCAGGGCCCCCACGACGCCGGAGGTTTCGTTGGCGTGCTGGCCGCCGCTCAGCAGGATCGGGGCCTCGGTGCCGGTGCGGTACAGGCCCAGCACCTCGCGCCCCTGGCGGCTGCGCGCGGAAAAGCGCTGGCGAGATTCCCCTTCGTCGTGTCGCGCGTGGTGCTGCAGGATTTCACCGGAGTGCCTTTGCTGGCCGATC
Organism: Acidovorax sp. KNOB132; assembly: GCF_057541515.1. Lineage (NCBI taxonomy): Bacteria > Pseudomonadati > Pseudomonadota > Betaproteobacteria > Burkholderiales > Comamonadaceae > Acidovorax > Acidovorax sp. KNOB132. The sequence goes on along the minus strand of NZ_BAAJYT010000059.1, from coordinate 105 downwards.
TAGCCGCCATGCGCAGCGTGGCCCAGCGCCTGGGCAAGAAGCCCAAGAAGATCGAGCCGCTGGTGCCCGTGGACCTGGTGGTGGACCACTCCATCATGGTGGACC
>NZ_BAAJYT010000058.1:0-20266 GCF_057541515.1 Acidovorax sp. KNOB132 | reverse complement strand
CCCCCCGTCCGCACACTTTCACGGAGCCCTCCATGCATCGTTCTTCCTCGCGCCGCCACTGGGTCTTGCGCATGGCCCGCGCCGCGGTCTGGGTGGGCGCCACGGCGGTCGCCGCCGTGGCCTCGGCCCAGACGCCGCCGGCCGGCCCGCCGATCCGCATCCTGGTGGGCTTTCCGCCGGGCGGGGGCACCGACGCGATCGCGCGGCTGCTGTCCGACAAGCTCAAGGACGAGCTGGGCGCTCCGGTGGTGGTGGACAACCGCCCCGGCGCGGGCGGGCAGATCGCCGCCCAGGCCCTCAAGGCCGCGCCGGCCGACGGGCACACCGTGTTCCTGTCGCACGACCACACCATCTCCATCCTGCCGCAGGTGGTCAAGCACCCGGGCTACGACCCGGTGCACGACTTCGTGCCGGTCGGCGGCGTGGCCACCTTCGTGAATGCCTTCGCCGTGTCCGGCGCGTCGCCGGCCAGGTCGTTCAACGACTACGTGCAGTGGATCACCACCCAGGGCGGTGGCAAGGGCGCGGTGGGCATCCCGGCCCCGGCCTCCACGCCGGAGTTTCTGGTCAAGCTCATCGGCGAGAAGTACCGCATCGACCTGGTGGCGGCGCCATACCGCGGCAGCGCGCCCATGATCGCCGACATGCTGGGCAACCAGATCCCCGCCGGGGTGGCCTCGGTGCAGGACTTCATCGAAAACCACAAGGGCGGCAAGGTGCGCGTGCTGGCCGTGCTGGGCACCCAGCGCCAGGCCGCGCTGCCGGACGTGCCCACGTTCGACGAGCTGGGGCTGAAAGGCTTCGAGGACCTGCCCTACTACGGCTTCTACGCGCCCACCGGTACGCCGGCCGCGTTCGTCACCCGCTTCTCGCAGGCGCTGGCCAAGGTGGTCGCCCAACCCGACGTGAACCGGCAGCTCACGGCCCTGGGGCTCACGGTGGCGTCGATGACGCCCCAGCAGCTGGCGGCGCGCCAGCAGGCCTACACCCAGGCCTGGACGCGCATCATCCAGCGCAGCGGCTTCGTGCCCCAGTGAGGGCTGCGCGCTGTCCCGCCGCGGTGCCGCAGGCCGGCCCGCGGGGCCCGGCGTTGCCCGCCTTGAGGTGACGCAGGCCCGCCATGTTCTATGCCATCCCGCTGGACAACCGCCCCACCTGGCGCAACCCGCCATGGATGACGGTGCTGATCATCCTGGTCAACCTGCTGGTCTTCTGGGGCCCGCAGCGCTGGGAGGCCAAGGCCATGGACCGGGCGGCGCAGGTCTATCTGGACAGTCCCTTGCCCGGCATCGAACTGCCGCCTTTCGTGCAGTGGCTCAAGGACGCCGGCCACCGCGATGCCGAGCGCGCGCAGCGCATGCTGGCGGCGCACCGGGAGCACGCGCTGCTGCGGTGGATGGAGCACGAGGAAGGCTTTCAAAAGCGCCTGCACGCCGGCCTGGTCGTGCGCGCGGACGACCCGCAGTACGCCGACTGGAAGGCCGCTCGCGCCCGGTATGAGGCGGCGCTGCCCGAGCCCTTCACCCGCCGCTGGGCGCAGAGCTACGAAAAGGACGCGCCCCCGCAGCCCGTGACCTGGATCACCGCCGCCTTCCTGCATGCCAGCACGGGCCACCTGCTGGGCAACATGGTGTTCTTGTTCCTCTTCGGCTTTTCGGTCGAGCTGGCCCTGGGGCGGTGGCGGTACCTGGCCTTCTACCTGCTGGGGGCCGTGGGCGGGTCGCTGATGGCCGGGTGGGCGTATGCAGGCCAAGGCAGCTACGGCCTGGGGGCGTCCGGTGCGGTGTCGGCCCTCATGGGCATGTACGCGGTGCTGTACCGGCTGCGCCGCGTGCGGTTCTTCTACCAGCTGTTCTTTTATTTCAACTATGTCACCGCGCCCGCCCTGCTGCTGTTGCCGGCGTGGATCGCCAACGAGTTGCTGCAGCACTGGCTCAGCGGCAGGGGCGTGGCCTACATGGCCCACCTGGGCGGGCTGCTGACGGGCGCCGCGCTGATGTGGGGCGCCGGGCTGTTACGGCGCAAGGCGATCGAGGCGCCGCCGCCCGAGGCAGCCGCCACGCCGGACGACGGCTTCGATGCCCATGTGGCCCAGGCCCGGCGGTCGGCCCAGGCGATGCAGTTCGAGCGGGCCCTCGTGCAGTGGCGGGCGGCGGCGCAGTTGCGCCCGCGCGATGTGCCGGTGCTGAGCGCGTGGTTCAAGACCGCCAGCCTGTGGCCGGCGGGCGAGGATTTTCACCGCGCCGCCCGCCGCATCTTCCGGCTGCCGGGGCAGGACGCCGCCACGCTGGACTTCCAGCACGCCAGCTACCGCACCTACCTGGACCACGCCCGGCCCAGCGCCCGCCTGGTGCCCGACGACATGGCGGGCCTGGCGCGCCGCTTCGTGCGCGTGGGGCAGTGGAGCGACGCCGAGAAGCTGCTCACGGCCCTGCACCGCACCGCGCCGCAGCATGCGGCGCTGGGCGAACTGGTGGGCATGCTGGTCACGGCGCTGCTGCAGTCCGGGCGGCGCGAGCAGGCCATGGCCTGGCTGCCGCAGTTGCAGCAGCTGGCACCCGGCAGCGCGCCGCTGCGGCTGCTCGAAGGCCGGTAGGGCGGGCCGCCTGCCAGGCTACTCTGGCCTTGAAGAAAAAACCCGTTCCGGCGCAATCAGCACTAGGGCATATTGCTATTAATTTAGTATCAAATCGATGGCGCCTGCCTGCGTCACCTCAAGGCGTGGAGGGCGCTTGGCCGCCTGCCGCTGCCGGCTGCGGCAAATGGGCGCGCAGCAGCCATTGCACCTCCGCCACCGAAGGGCTGTCCGCATGCCGCGCCTGCAGGGTGGCGAGCACCTTGAGCGCCATGTCGGGGCGGTTCATGCCCTGCAGCAGCACGCGGGCGACCAGTTCGTAGGCCTTGGGCACCAGCGCATGCCCCTTGAAGCGCCGGTCGAACCCGCCCAGCAGCGCGATGGCCTGCCTGGCATCGCCGCCGTTCCACGCCGTGTTGGCCAGGGCCAGGGTGTGGCCCGGGTCCGAAATCACGAACTGGGCGTCGCGCTCGCGGCAGGTGACGAACGCCTTGAGCGCCTCGGTCGTCTGGCCCGCGTTCAGCAGCAGCGGGATGAAGCGCTGGGCATGCAGCAGCAGGGTGTCGGTCTTGTCGGTCAGCGCCAGCACGCGGTGGTAGCGGCGCTGGGCAGGCAATTCATCCCCATGCATGCGCTGGTCTTCGTAGGCCGTGCCCAGGGCGCCGGCCAGGTCGCCGTCGGTGATCTGCTGGGCCACCAGCGCGTCGGTCGCCTCCTGCGCGATCTGCCGGGGCGTGCGCCGATCGGGCGGGGCATCGTCGTCCAGCCCGCCGCCGGGCAGCAGGTCGATGCCGAAGGCCTCGTGGTTCTGGTACATGGCGTAGCCCAGCAGGCTGCACATCACCCAGCCGAAGTAGATGAACAGCCAGTTGCCCAGCGGCAGCAGGAGCCAGCCCTTGAACAGCGGCATCAGCAGCGCCAGCGCGATGGCCGCGCCCTGGCTGAGCAAAAACAGGAAAAAGCACAGCAGCCCATACGGCCAGCCGATGATCCGCACCACGCCCCAGGCGGCGGCGGGGTTCAGCGACGCGAACAGGCTGCCCGTCTGCACCAGCAGGATCATGGTGGCCGGCAGCAGGAAGCTCACGGCCAGCCAGGCGAGTTCCGCCAGGCCCGTGCTGACCCGCTGCAGCCACCCCACCACGATGCCCTGCACGAGCAGGATGCCGAACAGCTTCCAGGGCAGGGCGGTCCACTCGTCGTCCAGCCGGTCGGGGAAATCCTCGGCGCGCTGCAGGCCGCGCGAGCCCATCGCCACCACCTTGAAGCCGTAGCGCGACGCGGCCAGCAGGATGCCGACCTCGATCAGCAGCACAGCCAGCACGTCCGGCAGGAAGAACAGCACGCCGTACAGCATGCTGCACACGGCCAGCACGGTGCTGTAGAACAGCGGCTTGCGCTGCAGGGGGAAAGCGAAGAACTGGTTGAGCCGGTGCCAGAACGGCACGGGGCCCGCTGGGGCCTTGGAAGCGGAAGGCATGTCGATGGAAACCCGGCGGCCGGCGTTGGTGTAAATTTGTAAAAATTGTATGCTTGCGGAACGCAGGCCAGCACAATCGCTCACACGCCGCTGCAGTCCTTTTTGGAGTCGCCATGCATTCTCTTCGGGCTTTCCCGACGCGTTCCCTTGTGACCCTCGCCCTGGCCTGTGCGGGATTCGCCGCGCAGGCGACCCCCGCCGACTCTACCGCGCCGTCGGCTGCCGCCACGTCGCCCTCGGCCTATGCGCGCTGGCAGTCCAGCATGGATGCCTTCGCCGCAGCCGACAAGGAACGGCTCCCGCAGGCCGGCGGCGTCCTCTTCGTCGGCAGCTCGACCATCCGTTTCTGGACCGACGTGGCGGAGGATTTCCGCCAGTTGCCCGTGGTGATCAACCGCGGCTTCGGCGGCTCCACCATGGCGGACTGCAACCATTTCGTGAAAAACCTGGTGCTCCAGTACCGCCCGCGCCATGTGATGGTCTATGCCGGCGACAACGATCTGGCCGAGGGCCGCACGCCCGAGCAGATCCTGGAGAGCTTCCGCTCCTTCGTGCAGACCGTGCGCGCCGAACTCCCCGACACCCGCATCAGCTACATCTCCATCAAGCCCAGCCCTTCGCGCGTGGCGCTGATGCCCCAGATGCAGCAGGCCAATGCCCTGCTGGCGCAGTACGTGCGCACGGTGCCCAATAGCGATTACATCGACGTCTTCTCGGCCATGCTCGATGCCTCCGGGCAGCCGCGGGCAGAACTTTTCGGCCCCGACCGCCTGCACATGAACGATGCCGGCTACGACCTGTGGCGCACGGTGATCGGCGCATTCGTGGCGCCGGCCCCCGCGATGCAGGCGGGCGGTGCTTCGCCCACCGCCACGGCCGCCATGCCTGCCGCCACGGTGGCCACCGGCAACCCCGCGCTGGTGCGGGTGAGCGCCGGGCGCTGAGTCGCATTCAGGTCGTCCTGGCCGGCGGCACTGGCGCCGCTGGCTGCCGCGGCTGAGGGCGCGCCGCCTGCATCGGGCGCGGGCTGCACCGGGCGGCCGTCGTCGTTGGGCGGCTTGTCCACCCACAGGCTCACGCGGGCCACGGCATAGAGGGTGGCAAAACAGGCGATCAGCAGGGCGATGTCCTGCGGCCAGGGCCGCTCGTAGTCCGCTCCCATGAACACCAGGGTGAGCAGCACCACCACCAGGTGGGCGCAGAACACCGGCAGCGAGGCCGCGCCCAGGGTTTCCAGCCAGTGCTGGCGCGGCAGCTTCGCGGCCAGCGCCGGCCCGAAGCGGATGGTCAGCGCCGTGAGGGCCATCAGATCGATCAGGCGCAGCGGGCCCAGGGCCCATTTGTCGAACAGCAGGTTGAGTTGCGGGTTGGCGTCTCCGAACGGCACCTGGCCGACCACATGCCGCCACACCATGCACACCACGGCGATGGCGCCGGCCACCCACAGCGACCAGCGCGGGAACTCGAACGGCGGCGCCTCGGGGTCGTTGCGGCTCGCGCCCATCCACAGGCCCAGCACCCACAGGAACTGCCAGCTCCACATCACGAAGGCGCCGGTTTCGGTGAAGGGGATCGGCATGGGCAGCACCGCCGCGAAGCCGTCATAGAACCAGCGCGACAGCCCGAACTGCGCCAGCAGCCACAGCAGCACGCTGCCGGCCATGATTGGCGCCCAGCCGCGGCGCAGCGCGAACGTCATCAGCCAGGGGCTGGCCAGCATGAACAGCACGTACAGCGGCAGGATGTCCAGCAGCGGCGGTTCGTACACCAGCAGCAGCCCGCCCACCAGGGCCTCCAGCGGGTGCAGCAGGTAGAAGGTCATCATGCCCTTGATGGCGGGCTCGTCCACACGGATGCCGATGAAGGCGATCACGGTGAACAGGAACAGCAGCGTGGCCGCCTGGCAGCCATAGATCTTGAGGGCGCGGCGCCAGAAGGCCTGGCGCATGTCCGCCACGGTCTTGCGCCAGGCGAGCCGGCCGTAGACCATGCCGGCCATGTACGCCGAGAGCAGCACGAAGCCCTCGGCCGCCGAGACGAAGCCGAACGGCTGCCCCAGCGGCTGCGTGAGCCGGGTGGGCAGGTGCGTGACGGTCATCAGGGCGAGCATCAGGCCCCGGACGGCATCGATTTCCCAGCGGCGGGTGGAGGAGGGGGGTGGCATGGGCGCGCCCGGGGTGGAATTGAAACCATTCTCACGGACGGAGTGGGCTGGGCGGTGTAGGCCATTTACAACTGCGTCACTGCGCTGGTGGTTCGCCGCCTGCCGATGGGCTACGCTGCCGGGTTCGAACGGGTACCGGTCCGGTGGGTCGGCCCGTCGCCGTTTTTGCAAAAGCCATGACAACAACAACGCATTCCTTCCGCGCCCTGGCGCTGGCCGTGGCCCTCGGCGCGGCCGCGCAGGCCCACGCGCTGTCCATCATCAGCTTCTCGCCCCAGGGCGAGGTGTCCCGCGTCCGGCAGGCGGTGGCCAAGTTCGACGGCCCGGCGGTCAATTTCGGCGACCCCAAGGCCCCGGCCCCGCTCTCCGTGAGCTGCTCCGACGCCGAAGCCGGCCAGGGCACGGGCCGCTGGACCAGCGAGCGCGAATGGGTCTACGACTTCAAGGGCGACCTGCCGCCCGGCGTGCGCTGCACGGCCCAGGTGAAGTCGGGGTTCAAATCGGCCGCCGGCGCCGAGCTGTCGGGCACGAAGAGCTATGCATTCAATACCGGCGGCCCGTACGTCCAGAACATCCGCCCCGGCACCTACCAGCCCATCGACGAAGAGCAGTTCTTCATGCTGCAGTTGAACGGCCCGGCGACCCTGGCCAGCGTGCAGGCCAACGTCTGGTGCGTGGCCGATGGCGTGGGCGAGCGGGTTCCGGTGCGCCTGATCGAAGGCGCCCAGCGCGAGGGGCTGCTGGCCTCCCAGGGCCTGGACAAGACAGCCGCCAAGGAGCCGCTCAAATACGTCACCCTGGCCTGCAACCGGCGGTTGACCTCGGGCGGGCGGGTGCAACTCGTCTTCGGCAAGGGCGTGGCCACGCCGAGCGGCGTCGGCAACACCATCGAAAAGCGCTACGAGTACAAGGTCCGTGAGCCCTTCGCCGCCGATTTCCGCTGCGAGCGCGAGAACGCCCAGTCGGCCTGCCTGCCGATCCGCCCGATGTTCCTGTCGTTCAACGCACCCGTGCCGCGCAAGCTGGCCGAGGCGGTGCGCCTGCGCTCGGACAAGGAAACGCTCAAGCCCCGGATCGACGGTGAGGGCGATGGCGACACCGTGGTGAACGGCGTGCGCTTCGACCCGCCCTTCACGGCGCAGACGGCCTTCACGGTGCAATTGCCCAAGGACTTCAAGGACGCCTCGGGCCGCACGCTGCGCAATGCCGACAGCTTCCCGCTCAAGGTGGGAACGGGGGCCATGCCGCCCCTGGCCAAGTTCGCCGCCTCGCCATTCGGCGTGGTGGAGCGCTATGCGGAGGGCCCCAAGGAGCCCGCCTTGCTGCCCGTGACCTTGCGCAACGTCGAGGCCGCGCTCAAGGTCCAGGGCCTGGAGGCCGGCAAGCCCGCCGATGGCGCGGCGCCCGCCAAGGTGAGCACCCTGCAGCCCGGCAGCGACGCCGACATCATTGCCTGGTACCGCAAGGTGCGCCGCTACGACGGCTACCTCGTGAGCCGCAAGAGCGCCCGCCGCGACGTGAAGGGCGCGCTGCCCGCTGCGCTGGAGAGCGACAGCAGCGAGTACGTGCAGTCGCGCATGGTCTCGCTGCTGTCCGGCCAGGGTGGCGTGAAGACGCTGGACCTGCCCAAGCCGGTCAACAACGACCCGCGGCCCTTCGAGGTGGTGGGCATTCCGCTGCCCACGGGCTTCCATGTGGTGGAGATCGCCTCGCCGCTGCTCGGCAAGTCGCTGCTGGACGAACGCCACGGCGAAGGCCGCACCATGTACGTGCGCACCTCGGCGCTGGTGACCAACCTGGGGGTTCATTTCAAGCTCGGCCGCGAGAATTCGGCCGCCTGGGTGACCACGCTGGACAAGGGCCAGGTGGTGGCGGGTGCCAAGGTGCGCGTGTCCGACTGCAACGGCCGCGAACTGGCCACGGGCACCACCAACGCGCAGGGCGTGGCGCTGTTCGACGGCCTCTCGCCCGAGCCTCCATCGTGCCAGGGTGACGATGGCGGCGAGCAGGCTTACTTCGTGAGCGCGCGCGCTCCGGGCGCCGATGGCGCGCAGGACATGGCCTTCACCTGGAGCGACTGGCAGCGCGGCATCGAGCCCTGGCGCTTCAACCTGCCCACCAGTATGGAACCCCGCCCCGACGAGCGGGCCCACACCGTGTTCGACCGCACGCTGCTGCGTGCCGGCGAAACCGTGTCGATGAAGCACCTGTTGCGCACCGAGAACCGCAAGGGCTTCGGCCTGCCGGACGAGCAGCCCGACACCCTGGTCATCACCCACGTGGGCAGCGGCCAGCAATACACGCAGGACCTCACCTGGCGCAAGACCGCCACGGGTGGCCTGAGCGCCGAGAACACCTTCGCCGTGCCCCCCGCCGCCAAGCTCGGCGTATACCAGGTGCAGCTGCAGGGTGGCTCGCACAGCCGCAACAGCTTCGAATCGGGCCAGTTCCGGGTCGAGGAGTTCCGCCTGCCGGTGCTGGAAGGCCGCATCACGCCCACCGACAAGAAGCCGCTGGTGCGCGTGCGCTCGGTGCCCACCGACGTGCAGGTGAACTACGTGGCCGGTGGCGGCGCCGCCAACCTGCCCGTGCGCGTGTCGGCGCTGGTGCGCGGCAAATCCGCCCAGTGGAGCGATTTCGACGCCTTCAGCTTCATGCCCCCCAACCAGCGCGGCACGCAGTCGCAAAGCCACAGCGACGACGAAGAGGCGGCCGCCGGCCAGGACGCCCGCGTCATCGCCGACAAGCTCGCGCTGACGCTGGACAAGAACGGGGCCGGCAAGCTGTCCATCGACAACGTGCCCCTGGCGCGCCGGCCGCAGGAGCTGGTGCTGGAGGCCACCTACGCCGACCCGAGCGGCGAGGTGCAGACGCTGCGCAGCACGCAGACCCTGTGGCCCGCCGCCGTGGTGGCCGGCATCAAGACCGAAGGCTGGGTCTCCGCCGCGCAGAAGATCCGCTTCCAGGCGCTCGCGCTGGGGCTGGACGGCAAGGTGCAGGAGGGCGTTCCGCTGCAGGTGCAGGCCATCGCCCGCATCACCACCACCAGCCGCAAGCGCATGGTGGGCGGCTTCTACAGCTACGACAACAAGACCGAAACCAAAGACCTGGGCACCGTCTGCACGGGCAAGAGCGATTCGCGCGGCCTGCTGCTGTGCGAGACCAAGCTCGAAGAAGCCGGTGAAGTGGAGCTCGTGGCCACCGCGCGCGACAAGGACGGCAACACGTCCGAGGCAGCCTCGTCCGTCTGGGTCACGCGCCAGGGCGAGATCTGGTTCGGCGGCGAAGACCACGACCGCATCGACCTGCTGCCCGAAAAGAAAACCTACCAGCCCGGCGAGACCGCCAAGCTGCAGGTGCGCATGCCGTTTCGCCAGGCCACGGCGCTGGTGAGCGTGGAGCGCGAAGGCATCATCGACACGCGCGTGGTGCAGCTCAACGGCCAGGACCCGACCGTGCAGGTCAAGATCGAGGAGGGCTGGGGCCCCAACGTCTATGTGAGCGTGCTGGCCCTGCGCGGCCGCCTGCGCGAGGTGCCGTGGTACAGCTTCTTCACCTGGGGCTTCAAGGCGCCGACCGAGTGGTGGAGCGCCTTCTGGTACGAGGGCAAGGAATACGTCGCGCCCACCGCCATGGTCGATCTGTCCAAGCCCGCCTACCGCCTGGGCGTGGCCGAGATCCGCGTGGGCACGCAGGCCCACCAGATCCAGGTGAAGGTGGTGGCCGACAAGGAAAGCTACCCCGTGCGCGGCAAGGCGCAGGTCACCATCACCGCCACGCTGCCCGGTGGCAAGCCTGCGGCCGGCGCCGAGGTGGCCCTGGCCGCCGTGGACCAGGCGCTGCTGGAGCTGATGCCCAACACCAGCTGGAACCTGCTCGATGCCATGTTGCAGCGCCGCTCCTGGGGCGTTCAGACCTCCACCGCGCAGATGGAGATCATCGGACGGCGCCATTACGGCCGCAAGGCCGTGCCAGCGGGCGGTGGGGGCGGCCACAGCCAGGCGCGCGAGTTGCTCGACACGCTGCTGCTGTGGCAGCCCGCGATCCAGCTCGATGCCAACGGCCAGGCCAAGGTGACCGTGCCGCTCAACGATGCACTCACTACGTTCAAGATCGTGGCTGTCGCCGATGCGGGCACGGGCCTGTTCGGCACCGGCGCGACCCAGATCCGCGCCACGCAGGACCTGCAGATCATCAGCGGCCTGCCGCCGCTGGTGCGCGAGGACGATCAGTTCCGCGCCCAGATCACCCTGCGTAACACGACCCAGGCCGCGATGAAGGTGGAGGTGGCCGCCCGCGCCACGCTGCTGCAGCTGGACAAGCAGAGCGTGGACATCCCGCCCGGCGAATCCCGCGAGGTGGCCTGGACCGTGACCGCCCCCGCGCAGCTGGCGCAGACGCGCACCGAGGCCATCCTGTGGGAGATCGAAGCCCGTGACACCGCGGGCGCCAACGGCGCGCGCGACGCGCTCAAGGCCACCCAGCGCATCATCCCGGCGGTGCCGCTCACGGTGCAGCAGGCCACGCTGGTGCAGGTGGATGGCAGCTTCAACCTGGACGTGAACCCGCCGGCAGATGCGCTGCCGGGCCGCGGCGGGCTGAAGATGTCGCTGCAGCCCAAGCTGGCCGAAGGCCTGCCCGGCGTGCGCGACTGGTTCGCCAACTACCCCTTCGCCTGCCTGGAGCAAAAGACCAGCAAGGCCGTGGGCCTGCGCGACGGCACCCTCTGGCAGACCGTGGTGGCGCAATTGCCCACCTACCTGGACGCCGATGGCCTGGCCAACTACTTCCCGCCCCAGGCCGGCAGCGCCAACCGGGGCAGCGACACGCTCACGGCCTACCTGCTGTCGGCGGCGCACGAAGCCGCCAGCCTGCACCCCGAGTTCGCCCTGCCGGACGAGGCCCGTGCCGCCATGGAGCGCGGTCTGACCGCGTTCGTGGAAGGGCGCATCCAGCGCGACTTCTGGAGCCCGCGCAAGGACCTGGACATGCGCAAGATCGCGGCCATCGAGGCGCTGTCGCGCTACGGCAAGGCCTCCGGTCGCATGCTGGGCAGCGTCACCATCGCGCCCAACCAGTGGCCCACGCACACGGTGATCGACTGGCTGAACATCCTCAAGCGCGTGAACGACGTGCCCCAGCGCGACCAGCGGCTGGCCGAGGCCACGCAGGTGCTGAAGGCCCGCCTGAGCTACCAGGGCACCAAGCTCATCTTCAGCACCGAGCGCGACGACTACTGGTGGTGGCTGATGCAGAACGGTGACGTCAACACCGCCCGCCTCATGCTCGCGGTGATGGACGACCCGACCTGGAAGGACGACATGGGTCGCTTGGCCAACGGCTTCATCAGCCGCCAGCAGAACGGTGCATGGCACACCACCACCGCCAACCTGTGGGGCGGCCTGGCGCTGGAGAAATTCAGCGCCAAGTTCGAAGCCACGCCCGTCGCCGGCGTCACCCGCGCGACCCTGGGCAGTGGCAACGCCAGCGTGGACTGGGCGAAGGTTGAGCGCGTGAAGGCGAGCGACGCCACGGGCGCGGCGCACCAGACCACCTGGTTCGGCGCACCCGCATCGCCCGGCAACTTCAAGAACAACAGCATGTTCCTGCCCTGGTCGCCCACGGGCGGCAAGGAGAACCTGGCGGTCACCCACCAGGGCACCGGCAAGCCGTGGCTCACGCTGCAGTCGGTCGCGGCCATCCAGCTCAAGGCGCCGTTCGCGGCCGGCTACGCCATCAAGAAGACCATCACCCCGGTCGAGCAGGCCGTGCCCGGCAAGTACACGCGCGGCGACGTGCTGCGCGTGACGCTGGAGGTGAACGCCAGCGCCGACATGACCTGGGTGGCCCTGACCGACCCGATCCCGGGCGGCGCCACCATCCTGGGCAGCGGCCTGGGGCGCGATTCCGAGATCGCCACGCAGGGCGAGAAGCGCTCGGGCAGCGCCTGGGCGGCTTTCGAGGAGCGCAGCTTCGAGGCCTACCGCAGCTACTACGAGTACCTGCCCAAGGGCACCATCAAGGCGGAATACACCGTGCGGCTGAACAACGTGGGCGACTTCGCACTGCCCCCGAGCCGCGTGGAAGCCATGTACGCGCCCGAGATGTTCGGCGAGACGCCCAACGCCCGGGTGAAGGTGGAAGCCGCCGCCCGCTGAGCGGGCTGTGCGCGCTGCACACGCTTGCCCATGCCATGGGCCCGGCCGATCCTGGGTGTGCTGCTGTTCGCCGCAGCCAACGGCGGCATGCCGACCTCGCAGGCCGCCGGGGTCTGTCCAGCGCAACCCGGCCAGCCCTTGCGGCAGGTCGATGTGTTCGACGGCCCGGTCGAAGATCTGGCGACCCTGGTGCCCGGCGTCGCGAAGGAGCGCGCGGGGCACTGGCAGCTCGGGTACGTGTATGCGGCGGGGCGCACCGTCAACGTGCGCTGCCATTACGCCGATGCGCGCACGGTGGATGTTGAATTGACCCAGAAAGTGGAACGCTGCGACTACCGCATCGACGCCCGCAAGACGCTCGATCTGCGCTGCAAGTAAGCCGTTCCATGAAGCCGTTCGAGGAGCCGGCGCGGCAACGTTAAGCGCATGGGCTATCACATCCTGCTACGCTCGCCAACTGCCCCTTTCGAGCGGTTGTGGTTTGCCCGTCGCACCTCCCGTGCGAAGCGCTTGCTACGGCTGAGCCCCCCTCGGAGAATGCGCAGGCCATGCCGGCGCGCCCCCAGCGAAATGCGCTGCCAGGGCACGATGCCGTGCTGGCGGACAGGCATTTTTCGAACACTTGGGGGACACGATGCGCAAGATGAATTTTCCGATGCTTGCATCGGCGGCGGTGATGGCCATGGCGGCGTCGGTACCCGCGGGGGCCCAGACGCCGCTGCGGGCCTGGAACACCCACCCCGACGGCTACCCGGTCACCGAGGCGATGAAAAGCTTCATCAGCGAGGTGGAAGCCTCCACCCAGGGCCGCTACACCATCAAGCTGTTTTCCGATGCGGTGCTGGGCGATCAGGGCAAGGCGGTCACGATGATGAAGGCCGGCGAGATCGACCTGGCCGAATTCAACCTGGGCCCGCTGGCCGAGGCCGCGCCGGGCCTGCAGGCGTTCAACCTGCCCTTCCTGTTCGGCGATGCCGCCCACATGTTCCGCTACCTCGATGGCGCCATGGGCGAGCGCCTGTCGGAGAAGCTGAAGGCCTCCGGCTTCGTGGTCCTGGGCTGGTACAACGGCGGCGCGCGCTCGTTCTACTGCGCCAACAAGCCGATCACCCGGCGCGAAGACCTGGCCGGCCAGCGGGTGCGCGTGCAGCAGTCGGAAACCTCCATCGAGATGGTGAAGCTGCTCGGCGCCAACCCCGTGGTCGTCCCCTACAAGGAAGTGCTCGACAGCTTTCGCAACGGCACCATCGATTGCGCCGAGGGCAACCTGGTCTCCTACGAATCGACCGGCCACTACAAGCTGGCCAAATACATGCTGCTGGACCAGCACACCATCTCGCCCGAGGCCCTGGTGGTGTCCACCAAGCTCTGGAACCGGCTGAGCGCGCAGGACCAGCAGGCCTTCCAGAAAGCGGGCAAGGCCTCCGCCGTGCTGATGCGCAACCTGTGGGAAAAGCGGGTGGTCTCGGCCCGTGCGAATGTGGCCAGGGAAGGCGTGCAGTTCGTGACTGTGTCCGACTTCTCTCCCTATGTGCGCCGCATGGCGCCGCTGTACAAGAAGTACACCGACAACCCCGACGTCCGGGGCGATCTGCTCACCATCATCTCCAACCAGTGAGCACCGGCCGGCCCCGGCGCAGGGCGCCCGGGGCCGGGCTCGGGCCTGTTACTGGACGACCGTGGCGCGCGGCGTGCCGTGCACGGTCCGCCGGCCCTTGAGCAGCGCGATCAGAACGTGGACCCCGAAGGCAACCGCCAGCAAGATCACGGCGCCCAGGCCCCACAAGGCCCAGGCCAGCACGGTCACGGCGCCGGCCAAGGCGGGCACGGTGTCCAGCGCCGCCTGAACCATCGGGCCGGCGGAGGCGATCATGGCCGCCAACTCCCGGGCCAGCTCGGGCGGTATCCAGCCCCTGATCCACTCCGGCAGCACCACGGCATTCATGGCAGACGTGCCCCCGGCCAGCGCGCCTGCGCTGGACACCGCCCAGACCGCCATGGCATGCATGCCCCAGCAGGCCAGCGACCAAAGGGCGAGAAGCGATAGAGAGAGAAACCAGCTGATGGCATAAAACATGGAGGTTGTCCTTTCGAATGGGCGAGCGCCCAGTATGGCCATGGCGGCATTCGATGGACACCAGCTTTTATCGAACATAGCATTCGGTTTTTCCGATCCGGGGGCCGCATGTTGAACTACCGCCATCTCCACTATTTCTGGATGGTCGCCAAGGAAGGCGGCTTCGCCCGCGCCGCGGACCGTCTGGAGATGGCGGTGCAGACCATCAGCGCGCAGGTGCGGGATCTGGAAAAGGACCTGGGCCACCAGTTGCTCAAGCCCTCGGGCCGAGGCATGGTGCTGACCGAGGCGGGCCAGGCAGCCTATGCGCGGGCGGAAGAGATCTTCCAGTTGGGGCAGGGCATTCCCGACGAGGTGCGGGAGGCGGCCAGCGCCAAGGTTGCCCGGCTGTCGGTGGGGTTGTCGGACGGCATTTCCAAGCTGGCGGCGCATGCCCTGCTGGAGCCGGTGCTCGCCACGCCCCACCTTCGCCTGGTGTGCCACGAGGGCGAGTTCGACGAGCTGCTGTCCGAGCTGGCCCTGCACCAGCTGGACGTGGTGCTGGCCGGGCAGGCCGCGCCGCGCAATCCCACCCAGCGCCTGACCAGCGAGCGGATCGCGCGGTCCACGCTGCAGTGGTATGGGCCGGCCTCGCTGGTCAGGAAACACGCGCGCGACCGGTTCCCCCAGTCGCTGCAGGACCTTCCCGTGCTGTTGCCCACGTCCCATTCGCCGTTGCGGTCCACGCTGGACCATTGGTTCGAGGACATTGGCGTGCGGCCCCAGGTGGTGGGTGAGTTCGAAGACAGCGCGCTGCTCGCGGTCTTCGCGGCCCGCGGGCTCGGGGTGTTCCCCGTGAGCCAGCTGGGCGCGCAGGACGTGGGGCTGGTGCGGGGCCTGCGCCTGCTGGGCGATTGCCCTGATATCGGCGAGGAAGTGCACGCCATCTGGTCGCGCCGCGGGCAGCACCATCCGCTGGTGCGCCAGATGGTCGCGGCGGCCCACGCGGTGGCCGCGGCCTAGCCTTCGACGGGCCCGTGCGCGGCCCGGTTCAAAGGCCGGCTGCGACCGGCGCGGCCTTGGGCGCATCGGATGCCTCGCCCATGCGCCAGTGCTTGAGTGCGGCTTCCATGATCCAGGCCTCGGCGGCCGCCAGGTGGTGGTCCGCGGTCGCCGCCGTGCAGGCGAAGTGCAGCACGCGCTGCTGCAGTTCGGGTTCGGTCACCTCGGCCATCAGGGCGGCCAGGGCGGCTTCGTCGAGGTTGCCGGTCAGCAGGCGGCGCTCGCGCGCCCCCATCAGCAGGTCTTCGCACAGCGCGTGCAGCACCTGGGCGAAGTCGCCGGGCGCCAGGCCGAGTTCGCCTTCGATGTCCAGCCGCTGCAGGGCGTCCGTTTCCGAACGGCTGACGTGGCCGTCCGAGATCAGCAGAAGGCCGACGATCCGGGCCGCTGCTTCGGGGCTGTTGGTGGGGTAGCTGCGCATGGGGGTGTTCCTTTGTGAAGTGTTGTGGGGCGAACGGTGTTGGGCGAGCAGGCCGCGTCAGTCGCGGTAGCGGCGGTGGCGCGTCGGCTGCGCAGGGCGTGCGGCGTCGATCCGCACGGGAACCCGCACCGGTGCACGCAACGCGCCGCTGCCGTGCGACACCTGCTGCAGCCAAAGCAGGGCCCGGGCGTGCAGGGAGGAAAGCAGGTGGGAGACAAGGGGCAATGGCTTCATGGGGCGATTCATCGGGGTTTCCTGTGGTGGTGACAGCCTTGAATGTGCGGCCGGGTGGCCGATGGAAGAAGCAGGTTTTCTGAGATGGCTGCATCGGTTTACCCGAAGCCGTGCAACCGACGGGCTGGCTGCAAGGCAGCAGGTTTTTCAGAGGGTGTCGGCAGGAGAAAACTGCTGTGTCCCTGCGGGTGCACGGGCTAAGGTGACTGCTCCAACGAAGGAGAACGCTGATGCAGATTTTTTTCCAGTCCCGCCATCCCGAAGCCACCGCGATGCGCGATACCGTCGATCGCCGCGTGCGCTTCGTGCTCCGGCGCCTGAGTGCGCAGGTGCCGCGTGCCGACATTCAGCTGGCCGACGTGAACGGCCCCCGGGGCGGGGTGGACAAGCGCTGCCGGATCGAGCTGCGCACCGACGGCGCGGGCCCCGTGGTGGTCTCGTCGGTGGCCAGAGACTGGCGCACCGCGCTCGACGAAGCCCTGGCCCGCGCGGCCCGGCATGTGCTGCGCGTGTGGCGCCGCGCGAACGCGGCCCGCAGGCCGAGCCGGCGCTTGCCTGAGATCGGCCCATGACGGCCTGCCGGAGAGCCTTGGGGCTATACCCCACCGCGTGCCGTTCGGCTCGGGCGCTGAGCAAATTTGAGGATTGAAACATTGCCTCACCACAAAGATCGACAAGCCTGCGCCGCCGGCGCGGCCGACAGATATAAATCCGCCGTGTCCATCGATTCTGAAAGGGAGTTTCATGAAGCAACTATTGGCCCGCTGCGTTCTCGCGGCGGCGATCGTCCTGCCGGTGGCGGCCCACGCCCAGGTGCCGGTGGTGGAGCAGCCGGACCATGAGCAACTGCTCATGAGTCACGACTGGCGGCTGGCGTGGAACAAGCGGCTGGTCTACAACTTCTGGCGCGAGGTGTTCGAGGCGGGCCACATGGACCTGGCGCCCAAGTACATGGCCGAAGACTACATCCAGCACAACCCCACGGTGGCCACGGGCCGCGCGGCCTTCATCGCCTTTTTCTCGCAGTTCGTGCCGCCCACGCCCATCGAGCCGCGCGTGAAGGCGCCTTTGGTGGCGATCACGGCCGAAGGCGACAAGGTCATTCTGAGCTTCGTGCGCGAAATGACGGACCCGCAGGACCCGACCAAGAAATACACGACGACCTGGTTCGACATGTTCCGCATCGAGAACGGCAAGATCGCCGAGCACTGGGACGCGGCCACCAAGAACTGACGACGCGGTCGCCACGACGGACCCCGGGCGCGGCACGCGGCCACGCAAAGTGGCCCGCGCTGCCGCCCGTCAGTCCAGCGGCCAGAACCAGATTTCCTTGGAATCGAAATAGCAGGCCGAGCTGCAGACGGCCGCCGCGTTGGTGGACTCCACCAGATCGATGTGGCCGCCGTTGTAGCTGGCCATCTTCCAGAAGAAGATCACGCCGCGCTTTCCCTGGATCTTTGCCTGCACGTTGTCGGGCGTGAGGATCTGCGGGTAGCCCAGTACGCCGCGCTGCATGAGCTGGTCAGCCAGCAATTTGGCGCCCGGCTCCACGAACCGGCCTTTGAGTGGGCCCTCCTTGATCTTCAGGCGCCCGGTGATGCCGGTGCCCGACTTCAGCAGCGCCAGGCTCATGCGGACCGCGCAGGTGTTTTCGTAGCCGGCGTTCTGCCGCTTCAGCTGGCCCATGTCGTATCCGATCTCGCGGTACACGCTGTCGCCGTCCATGAATCGGGCCGGCTGCATGCGGTCGGAAGAATAGTGGTGGGACTTGAGGTTCTCGAAGATGGGCTTGGTCAACGCGGGCTCCGGCAGGGGAATTGCTTGGACAGGATGGCGACCAGGGTTTTGGAGGCGCGCTGCTGTAGGTCCGGGCCTTCGACCTTCTTCAGCTCGGTGAACAGGCGCTCGTCGATGGTGATGGTCTTGAGCGTGGGGTAGCCGCACCACGCACGCCCCTCGGTGGCGTCGAGCACGCCCGTGAGGTAGAGCTCGGCCTGCTGCCGCACCTGCGGAGTCTGGCTGAGGTAGGCCTGCCGGAAATCGTCCGTCGTGATCTGCGTGTTGTTGATCATCGCGTTCTGCGTGGTGGGCAGCGGGGCCGACAGGCGCGGCGGCATGGCTTGGGCGAACGCGGCGCTGCCGGCCAGGCCGGCGGCGGTTGCCATGGCAGCGGCCAGGAAGCGGGGTGCGGTAAAGCAAGGCAAAGCAGTGGCCTTTCAGAGGGGTGGTGCGCAGGTGCGGGGCGTGTGCCGCACGGTTCAGAAGGGCGCATGGAGGGCCCGCCAGCGCAGCGCGGGCTGCGGCCCGGAGCACGGCGAACATGAAAGCGGGAGGTCCCCTGGGGCATGGCACCAAGGCCCGCCGGAGAGGACCCGCCAGCTGGCTCCGTGACCAATGCCGGAGCGAAGTGGCGTTGCGCCAAAGGTTACACGAGGGTGCGGCGCGATGCGCGAAAGTCCCCAGGGTCCGTTCAGGTCCTGCGCGGCGCGCGGCGGCTTCTGCGCGAGAATCGGAAGGGCCCGCCCTGCGTCTGCGATCCGGGGTGTGGCCATCGCCCGGTGCAACGCCGGGTGGGACGGCGTCACGGGAGGAGGCGACAATCCCTGGTCGCCGCCGGCCTGCGGGCTGGCCTCTGCTCTCCTTTTCTCCGACCCATCCTCCTTCTTCCCATGCCCATGGACTTTCTCGCGGTCGTGCGCAGCATCGCCACCTGGCGTCGCAATGGGCGGGGCCGCCGCGAGGCCTCCACCGGTATCGGCACCGCCACCGTCCGCCATGGCGCAGTGGCCGTGGGGCGGGTGCTGCTCGCGCTGGGTCTGGCCGGCATCGCCGCCCCGGCCGCCTGGGCCTTGCCCACCTTCAACGAGGTGCGTGCGGACTATCGCCCCTCCGACACGCTGGTGCTCTCGCGCGAGGGCGAGGTGCTGCAGCGCCTGCGCACCGATGCCACCGTGCGGCGCGGCCAGTGGGTGCCGCTGGCCGAGGTGTCGCCCGCGCTGCGCACGGCGCTGCTGCTCAGCGAGGACAAGCGCTTTTACGAGCACAGCGGCGTGGACTGGCGCGCGGTGTCGGCCGCCGCCTGGGGCAACCTGTGGAACCAGCGCACGCGCGGCGCCAGCACGCTCACCATGCAATTGGCCGGCCTGCTCGACGGCGACTGGCGCCAGGGCGCGGGCGGGCGCAGCGTGGTGCAAAAGCTGGGGCAGACCGTGGCCGCCCAGGTGCTGGAGCGGCGCTGGCGCAAGGACCAGGTGCTGGAGGCTTACCTCAACCTGGTGCCGTTTCGCGGCGAGATCGTGGGCATCGACGCGCTCTCGCGCACGCTGTTCGGCAAGGCCGCGCACGGGTTGGACGAGCGTGAGGCCGCGGTGGCCGCCGCGCTGGTGCGTGCCCCCAATGCCCGGCCCGCCCTGGTCGCGCAGCGTGCCTGCGGGGTGCTGCGCGAGATGCAAAAGCCCGTGGTGCCGTCCTGCGATGCGCTGGACCTGTTCACCACCGCCGCGCTGCAGCGCCGGGCCTTCGACGGCGCCGATGGCGTGGCCCCGCACTTCGCGCGCTACCTGCTGCGCCAGCCCGTGGCGGCGCAATCGGTGCCTTCGGACGCCCCGGCCGCGGATGCCGCGCCGGCGCGCCGCGAGCGCGTGGCCTCCACCCTGAGCGCGCCGCTGCAGCGCTTTGCGGTGCAGACCCTGCACCAGCACCTGCGCGAACTGCGGGGCCGCAGCGTGGAGGACGGCGCCGTGGTGGTGCTGGACAACGCCACGGGCGAGGTGCTGGCGTGGGTGGGATCGTCCGGCGCTTTGAGCCAGGCCGGCGAGGTGGACGGCGTGTTGGCCCCGCGCCAGCCGGGCTCCACGCTCAAGCCGTTCCTGTACGCGCAGGCGTTCGCCGAGCAGCGCCTGACGGCGGCGTCCCTCGTCGAGGATTCGAGCGCGCACATCCCGACGGCCAGCGGGCTCTACATTCCGCAGAACTACGACCGCCAGTTCAAGGGCTGGGTGTCCGCGCGCACGGCGCTGGCGGCGTCGCTCAACGTGCCGGCGGTGCGCACGCTGGTCATGGTGTCGCCCGATGCGTTCTTTCGCCAGCTGCGCGCGCTGGGGCTGCCGCTGCGCG